>JAAYZY010000286.1 GCA_012514615.1 Chloroflexota bacterium
ATCCTGCTCGATGGTGGAGATCTGCGACCGCAGCGACTCGAGCCGCCAATCGCGCACGTCGATGCCGTCTACCAACACCCGGCCCTGTTCGGCATCGAAGATCCTGTTGATGAGGCGCGTCAGCGTCGTCTTGCCGGAGCCGGTCTGGCCCACAATGGCGATGGTCTCGCCCTGGTGGGCGGCGAAGGTGATCCCCTGCAGGGTGGGCTTGTCGCCGTTGTAGCTGAAGCTGACCTCCTGGAAGGCGACATCGCCGCGGATTGGCTGGTCCACGCCGGAGGGGTTTTCGTCCAGCTCTGTCTCGGTGTTGATGAGCTCCAGGATACGCCGGGCGCTGGCCAGGCCCAACTGCACCTGGTTGAACGAGAAGATAGACATGGAGGTGGGGTAGCGCAGGGTGCTCAGCAGCCCCATGAAAGCCACAGCCTGACCCAGGGTGATCTCCCCGCCCTGCCACAGCAACAGGGCGTGTAAGAAGCCGCCGGCCAAGGCGAAGCTGAAGGCCAGCATGGGCAGGTAGAGGGCCTGGATGTCGCCCTGTTTGACGAAGAGGCCCCGGAAGCGGCGGGCGTTCTGTACGAAGCGAGCTTTCTCCTGGGCCTCTTGGGCGTTGGCCTTGACCACCTCAATGCCGCTGATGGCCTCGGCCAAGCCGGCGTTCATCACGCCGAACTGCTCTCGGCCGGCGATGCTCACCGGGCTCAGGCGACGGTTGTAGTCGGCCAGGGTCGCCGCGAACAGCGCCACGAACAGCAGGGGCGTCAGGGTCAGCTCGGCCTTGATCTGCAGGATCATGAGGGTGGGCACCACCGTGGCCATCAACGAGTCGATGATCAGCATCAGGCCGGGGCTGATCATGTAGTTCAGCATCCGCACGTCGTTGGTGGCTCGGGCCATGATGTCGCCGATGCGCTGCTTGCCGTGGAAGGTCTGGCTCTTGCCCAGCAGGCTTAGGTAGAGCTCGTCTCTGGCGTCGCGCTCCATGCGCTGCGCCAGGAACTCGGTGGCGAAGTTGCGCACGATGTCGGTGACGCTTTGGGCCACGTTGGCGGCCACGGCCAAGGCGGCCAGGGCGGCCAGGGCGCGCACCTCCCAGCTGGCCTGGGTGATGAGGTCGAAGGCCCGGCCGATGAGCACCTGCGTGACGCCGTAGCAGTAGTTGTGCAGAACGGCCATGACGATGGAAAGGGGCACGAAGAGCGGGTAACGAAGGATGTGCGAGACGATCCAGCGCATCGGCTCGCTGCGATTGTAGCGGTATTCCTCAGCCAGCGAGAACTCTCGTCGGTTCAACGGTCTGCTCATCCGTGGAAAGGGTGCGGCGCGCCGGCCCAGCAAACCGCCATTATAGCACCATCGGCCTGGCTTGGCGAACTCCGGGCCGGCGCATTGACAGCCGGCCCCGGCCGGGGTATAGTGAAGCCCAAGCACCACTGAAGCCGACCCGAAAGGAGTGCAGATGACAACCCCCTTCTCTTGGCAAATGCCCTACCCCTCGCAGCGAATGCCGATCCTGGCGCGCAACGTGGTGGCCACTTCCCAGCCTCTGGCGGCCCAGGCTGGCCTACGCATGCTGCTGCGGGGCGGCAACGCCGTGGACGCCGCCCTGGCCACGGCCATCACCCTGACGGTGGTGGAGCCGACCAGCAACGGCATCGGCAGCGATGCCTTCGCCCTGATCTGGGACCGGGCTCAGCTCTACGGGCTCAACGCCTCCGGGCGCTCGCCGGTCGCTCTCACGCCGGAACGTTTCCAGGGCCGCCAGGAGATGCCGGCCTACGGCTGGGACGCGGTTACCGTGCCCGGGGCCGTGTCGTCCTGGGTTGCCCTCTCGCAGCGCTTCGGCCGCTTGCCCTTCGCCGACCTCTTTGCCCCGGCCATTGAGTATGCCGCCAACGGCTTCCCGGTGTCGCCCATCACCGCCCGGGCGTGGGAGAACGGCGCCCGAGCCTATGGGGAGCATACCTCCTTCGTACGTACGTTCTTGCCCGGCGGGCGAGCGCCGCACCCTGGCGAGCTCTTCGCCAACGGAGACCAGGCGCGCACCCTGCAGCGCATCGCTGAGACCAAGGG
>JAAYZY010000287.1 GCA_012514615.1 Chloroflexota bacterium
GCAAGGGGCGGCCGCGTGAAAGCGAAGACGTCCGCCCTCCAGGCGTCGCTGATGGGGCGCTGGCCGGCCCTTGCCAGCCCCACCATCAGGGGCTACCTGTACGCGGTCTTGGGCACCGCCTCTTTGGCTGTCACCTACGTGGTGAGCAAGGTGGTGATGCGAGAGATCAACAGCGAGTCGTTCAACGCGATCTGGTTCGGCTCCGGGGCGCTCATCACCCTGGCGGTACTGGCGACGCAGGGCCGGGCCAGCGAGATGCGGGTGGAACGCCGCAACTGGGGGCACGTCGCCTTGCTGGGTTTGGTCAACGGCGTCTCCATGGGCCTGTTCTTCAAGGCGGTGGAGCTGATCGACCCGGTGCTGGTGTCGTTCTACTTCCGCCTGGAGATTGTGGCCAGCGTCCTGGCGGCGGTCTTCCTGCTGGGTGAGCGCTTGGGCGCCCGCGAGCTAGGCGGGATGATCCTGGCCGTGGCCGGCGCGGTGATCATCACCTATGCCTCCGGGTCCGTGGTGACGACGGCTTTCGTGATGGTGGCGGTCAGCGCGGTGCTCTACTCTCTCAGCTGGCTAGTGGCCCGCGCCACCATGCAGCGGGGCTGTCCACCTACGGCACTGGCTGGCTTGCGCTCCGCCGGCACTGCCATCATCCTAGCCCTGTATGTGGCGGCCTCGGACCGCTGGCTGGCCCCCAGCCTGCCCACCTTGGCGCTGATCGTGGGCGGATCGTTCTTCGGGCCGTTCCTGGCCAACTCGCTAAACTACCGCGCCATCCCGCTGATAGGGGTGGCGCGCCTGAGCATCATTCGCAACATCCAGCCGCTGTTCGTGCTGCCGGCGGCCTACTTGGTGCTGGGCAGCATCCCGGGTTGGCGGCAGTTGGCCGGCGGCCTGGTGGTGGTGGCTGGCGTCATCCTGGTGGTGAGCGCGCGGACGAAGAGCCCGGCGTCCCCGGCAGGGTAGGGCGGCTTGGTCGGCACCGTACGATGTGCAGGCTCTACCGGGCCTCCAGATCGCCCCTGCAACTCAGTTCGCTCGCTAAGTCACAACGAAGGAGGCATCGCATGGCCAATCGTCGCTTCTTGGAGTATCTCAGCCACGAGGAAACGGCCGATATCCATTGTGCCACCCTGCAGGTGCTGGAGGAGATAGGAGTAGTCTTTCCAGCCCCCTCTGCCCTGCAGATCCTGGAGGATGCCGGGTGTTCTGTCGATGCCGCAGCTCAGCGGGTGCGGTTCCCACCAGCCCTGGTGGAGGACGCGATCCGTCAGGCGCCCAGCAGCTTTGGGCTCTATGGCAGGGATGGGCGTCTGCACATTCGTTTGGGTGATGGGTGCTCCCACTTCTGTCCCAATGCCTTGGCCGTGAACGTTGTGGACTTGGATGGTCACTTCCGACCATCTACACTCGATGATGTGGCGAACCTCGCGCGGTTGGCCGATGCGCTGCCTCACGTTCATGAGGGGCACGGTTCTGTGCACCCCACAGACTTGCCTGATGGAATGGCCCATCCGCAAGCGATGTTGGCCATGTTCCGCAATACCACCAAGCCGTTCAAGGCGCGCGGCTGGGGTAGGCAGCAGGCGCTCGACAGCATTCGGATGAGTGAGGTTGTGGCAGGTGGATCAGACCGGCTGCGCATGCGCCCGATCATCATGCGCAACATCAACTCGGTGAGTCCATTGGCTCATGGCAAGGAATTGCTTGAAGGGGCGCTGGAGTTTGTCGGGCGCGGCCTGCCAGTGATTATGACGCCGGAGATCCAGTTTGGGGGTACTGGGCCCATCACTCTGGCAGGGGCGCTGGTGCAGCAGAACGCTGAGATCCTGAGCTTCTTCACGCTGGCTCAGGTGGTGCGGCCGGGGACGCCCCTCGTCTACGGCACGGTGAGCAGCTCCATGGATATGCGGAGGGGCTCATTGCCCTATGCCACTGTGGAGGCTTGCCTGTTCAACGTTCTGACGGCGCAGATGGCCCGCTTCTACGGAGTCCCCTCTCGCGGCAGTGGCGGTGTGAGTGATGCTCATGTGGAAGACGCCCAAGCTGGGGCGGATGCAGCCGCCGGCCTGTTTGCTGCAGTGACGGGTGGCGTCAACCACATTCAGGGCGCTGGCGGGCTCAGTTCAAGTCTGACTACATCCTACGGCAAGTTGGTGGCTGACAGCGAGCTCTTCGGTTATCTCCGTCGCTTTGCCGATGGGGTGGACGTAGACGCTAACGCTCTGGCGCTTGAGACGATCCGTGAGACCGGAGTGCTCGGCACCTATCTGAACAAGCGGCACACCTTGACCAACCTCAAGGCAGGGGCGCTGTGGATGCCCGACTTGCTGGTGCGAGATGCTCGTGAACGGTGGCAGAATTTGGGAGCCAAGGAGCTCCGCGACTCAGCTCGCGCCCGGGCCGAACATTTGCTGCGCACCCACCAGCCTGAACCGCTGACCACCGAAGTCGAGCGAGAGCTTCAAGGCATCATGAGAGAGATCGAGTCCCGCGAGCTCGGGCGGTAACCAAGGAGGGTTCCTATGGAGACTTCTCCGGTCTTCCAGCAACTGATGCAATCTGTCATCGATGGCGACGCAGAAGCCACTGAAGAAGCGGCACGCGCAGCCTTGGCGGCAGGCGTAGATGCCTTGCAGGCTATTGACTGCGGTTTGCGCCCAGGCTTGGATGCGATCGGTCGCCGTTTCGGTATGGGCGATTGCTTCCTTCCAGAGCTGGTGATGAGCGCCGGGGCGATGCAGGCAGGCCTTCGGCTCCTGCAGCCGGCGCTGCAGCAGTCTTCCGAACAGGTTGGCAAGGGCCGGGTTGTTCTCGGTTCGGTAGCCGGCGATGTCCACGACATCGGCAAGAACATCGTGGCCGCATTGCTGGAGGCCGCCGGGTTCACCGTGACCGACTTGGGCGTAGATGTAGATGACGAGACGTTTGTGCAGGCCGTGCGTGACTTGCAGCCCAAGATTCTGGGGCTCTCGGCGCTGATGACGACTACCATCCTGCGCCAGAAGAGCATCATTGCTGCGCTTGAGGGTGCAGGGCTGCGGAAGGGTGTGAAGGTAATGGTCGGTGGGGCGGTAGTGACGGCCGAATGGGCGCGGCAGATTGGAGCAGATGCCCATGGCATGGATGCCATGGATGCCGTTCAGAAGGCTGAACAGTTGGTGACGTAGAGAGTGTACGGAGGCGGCCCACGTGTGTTACCCGAGGATCCGCGTTGAGCGCTGTGCCGATGGGAGGAGGAGTATCCCCATGAGTCAAGAAGATCCCAAGGCCGTCCAAAGCCTGTTGGAGCGGCACCGCCTGTTCTGGGAAGGTGGCGAGGCGAGGGAGCCGTTGCTGCGGGTGGACCCGGGCGACGACATCATCTACCCCCTGCGCACCACCCACCTGCCGCCCTGCGGCCGGCCGGTGCAGGTGGGGGATCTCTCGTTCGATGCCTTTTGGCATCGCTACCGGGATAGCCAACTGGTGCCCCAGGGGAGCTCGGTCTTCACCTTCGCCTACCCCTATGTTGGCTTCCCCTGGCTGGAGGCGATGCTGGGGCTGGAGGTGGAGGTCAGCTCGGATCGGGCGAACATCTGGACACGCCACCTGACCAGCCCGGACTGGGACGCCTTGCTGGCGCTGGACGTGGCCGACGACAACCCCTGGCTGCTCAAGCTGTTGGCGTTCGTGGACGAGCTGGCGCAGCGCGGCGGGGGGCGCTTCCTGGTTACGCCGGGGCACCAGGGTGGGCTGCCTCACGGGCCGTCGGATCTCCTGGCGGCGGTCTTGGGCAACGAGCGCATGAGCTACGAGCTGTACGACAACCCCCAGAAGGTGCAGGCATTCCTCTTGCGCATGACTGACGTCTGGATCAAGGTGGTGCGGCGCGTTCTGGAGCACATCCCGCCCTTCCACGGAGGCTACGCAAACGGCTATGGCGTCTGGGCGCCTGGGCCCGCGCCCATATGGCTGGAGGATGCGCTGCTGTTCTTCTCTCCCCGCAACTACGAACGCTTCCTGCGGGCCTGCGACGAGAAGGCGTTCGCGGCCTTCCCCTACTGCGGGATGCACGTCCACTCGGGAGGCGCACAAGTGCTGGATCGCCTGCTGGAGATGGAGAATCTTCGCTGCGTACAGTTGGCTTGGGATAGCTCCGGCCCGCCGCTGGACGAGCTGCTGCAGATGTGCCGGCGCATCCAAGAACGGAAGCCGCTGATCCTGGCTGGTCGTTTCACGCCGGCCGAACGACAAGAGGTGCTGCAGACGGTCTCGCCCAGGGGGTTCTGTTTTCTGCCCCGCACAGCATAGCCGGCGCCTGCTACTCATCGGTCTGGAGGACGCTCTTTGTGACGCCATGTAGCGGGCAAGGTGATTCTAGGTGACAGATGACACAAGCGCCGTATCGGCAGGAGCACCCAAAGGAAGGAGGTGGTCATCGCGGCGAGTGCTGGCAGGCTTCGGTTGTCCAACCAACAACATGACGGGTTTCC
>JAAYZY010000288.1 GCA_012514615.1 Chloroflexota bacterium
ACCTGGGTCTACCAGTACTACTACAACGTCGATGCCTTCGACGAGGCTGGGCTCGACTATCCGAAGGCGGGATGGACCATCGACGACTACAGCTACGCCCTAGAGACGCTAGTCCAGAAGGACGGCGACGCGATAAAGCGCTGGGGCGGGCTGGACGGGTGCTACGACGGCTTCCGCTTCAACCTCTGGGCCTACATCATGGGCGGCAACATCGTCAATCCCGATGACTGGACCGAGTGCGTAGTGTCAAGCGACGAGACCAAGGCGGCCTTCGAGTGGCATCGCTCCCGCCTCTGGGACAGCAACACCCTGATCCAGCAGCAGCAGGCCGGCTCCTATGCCAACTTGGACCCGCTGGCCACCGGCAGAGTGGCGATACAGGGCGAGGGCAACGGCGCTGAGGGCACGCTGTTCATGAACCCGCCGAGCATAAGGTGGGCCTGCGTGGCGCCGCCTGTCGGTCCTGCTGGGCCGCAGGGTATCGGGACGGTGGACAACTGGGGCATCTGGAAGGGAACCAAGGCGCCCAACGTGGTCTGGGACCTACTCAAGATCGTGGCCCTCGAGGACGAGTTCCAGGAGGGCTTTGCGGCTATCTGGGTGGCGACGCCCAACCGCAAGTCGGTGCTGCCCAAGTTCCGCGATGCGGTCAAGAACAAGTACCCCAACGCCACGGACGACCAGATCGATCCGCAGCTTGACCTGCTGAATAGCGGGACGGTTCAGATCGGCCGGCAGTTCAAGAAGCACAAGGCGTCCTTGGAACTGCTCTTGCCCGTGATGCAGAGCATCCTGCAGGTGGGCGACACCGGCGTCGAGGCGCTGGATGCCGTCTGCGACGAGATCACGGCGCTCAACCGGGAAGAATAGCAGACGCGCTGGATAGGCGGGGCTCAGAGGCGGCTTGGCTTCTGGGCCCCGCTGATTGTCTTGGGGGGCGCCATGGGAGCGGTAGCGATCGGCCGCGAGGGGCGGCCGACACCCTGGTATCATACCCGCCGCGGCCGCCGGCAGGTTGCCGGCTGGCTGTTCATCTCGCCTTGGGTTATCGGTTTTCTCATCTTCACTGCCGGAGCAATGCTCTTTTCGCTCGGCCTAACCCTTTTCGATACCGATCTACTCACCGAGACGCGTTACTACGGCCTGCGCAACTTCTCCAAGTTGGCGCGGGACCGGCTCTTCCTCAAGAGCCTGACTGTCACGGCCACCTATGTGATCTCCGCCGTGCCGCTTCAGGTGGCGACGGCTCTTGCCATTGCCCTCATGCTGAACACCAAGAAGATCGTGGCCATCGGCGTCTGGCGCACCCTTTACTACATGCCGTCTATCGTCTCGGGTATCGCGGTCTCGCTCCTATGGATGTGGATCCTCAACCCCGACTTCGGCCTGCTCAACTACCTACTGGGCCTGGTGGGGATCACCGGGCCGCGTTGGGTGTACTCGGAGCAGTGGGCTATCCCTTCTTTCGTGATGATGGGAGTGTGGGGGGCGGGCAGCAATATGCTCCTCTACCTGGCGGGGTTGCAGGGTATCCCCACGCCTCTGTATGAGGCGGCCGCCATTGACGGGGCCGGCAGCTGGCGGAGATTCTGGAACATCACCATGCCCATGCTGTCCCCCACCGTTTTCTTTAACCTGGTGATGACGCTGATCGGAGCCTTCCAGGTCTTCACCCAGGCCTATGTCATCACCGCCGGGGGGCCCAACAACGCCACGCTCACCATCGTGCTGTTCCTCTACCGCAAGGGCTTCGAGCAACTGCACTTCGGTTACGCTAGCGCCGTGGCTTGGGTGCTCTTCGTCATCATAATGGCCTTCACGCTGCTCGTGTTCCGCAGCTCGGCCACCTGGGTC
>JAAYZY010000289.1 GCA_012514615.1 Chloroflexota bacterium
CCAAGGGGCAGGCGTGCACGTAGACGCCTTCGTCTAGGTAGGCTCCTCTGCCCAAGCGCAGGTTGCTGGCCCAGCGGATGCGCACACCGGCCTCAATGGCTGCGGCGCCATCCATCTTAAGGATCAGACGGTAGAGCAGCGCCCGCAGCCCAATGCCCACCACGGTGGGTACCCAGCCCACGGCAAGGTAGAGCAGTTGTTCCAGAAGGTAGCGCCCGGTAGACGCGGCCTGCCTCTGGATGTAGACCCGCAGCATGGCTGGGATGCTCTGATCCCCGCCGGCGTCGCTTGCTCTGCTCGCATGCTGCAACGGACTCCTCCTGTGGTTTCCCAAGGCGCTCCCGCGTCGGCGCCCGGCCACGGTCGCTCCTAGGGTAGGGAGTCGCCTTGAAGGCCGTCGCCCGACGTCGCCGCGCGTCGGCGTTCCTGGCCTGGCCGGCGCGAGAGGTGCACCCGCATGCCCAGGGCGAGTACCCGGGCCACCAACTCGCGCGGTTCGAGATCTTGGAGGGAGACGTAGGCTTCGGCCCCTCGGCGGAAGGCCAAGACCACGTTGGTCAGCGCCGGGGGGTGCAGGAGCAGAAACACCCCGGCATCCCAGTGCTTGCGGATCACTGAGCAGAGGGCCAGCTCTGTGGGTTGGGCGCTCTCCACCTCGATCAGGACCACGTCGCACGGCTGCCGATCCAGAAACAGCATCGCCTCCACGGCATCCCGCGCCACGAAGACCTGGGCGACGGCCTGGCTGAACGCCTTCTGCACCGTGGCGATGGTCTCTGCATTGTGCGCGACCAGAAGCAACTGCTGGGTCATGCTGACCACCCTCTGCAGTGGGTGCACTGCCTTCCCATCGATCTCAACTCTGAGACGCTCGCCAACCCTTGGTAAGCGCTTGTGGGTACCGTGCCCGCCCTTGGCAGGCCGTTCCGCTGCCTGCTGACGGCCTAGCCCTTGGGCCAACGCCTACCGCGCTCGCTGCGCTGGCTGTAGTAGTACCCGTACCCCGCCATCTGCTCCCGGGGGGCCCTGTTCAGGGCCACTCCCAACACCCAGGCGCCGCCCTGGCGCATCATCTCGGCGACGCGACGCAGCGCGCCCCGACGCGTGCGGCCGACTTCCACCACCAGAAGTACATTCTTGGCCCTCACGGCCAAGACAGTGGCGTCGGTGAAGGGCAACGCCGGCGGGGTGTCGAACAACACCAGGTCTGCTTCTCGCTCCAACTGCTCGATGGCCTGGCGCATCTTCTCCGAGGCCAGCAGCTCCGATGGGTGCGGCGGCAGGGGGCCGCTCGTGAGGATGCGCAGGTTGTCTACGCCAGACTCCTGCAGGCAGTCAGCCAGGGTGGCGCCATCGCCAAGCAGGGCCGTGGTGAGTCCCACCTCGTTGGGTAAACCGAACAGCGTGTGGAGCGCTGGCCGCCGCAAGTCGCAGTCGACCAGCACCACCGTCTTGCCGGTCTGGGCAATCACCACGCCTAGGTTGGCTACGGTGGTGCTCTTCCCTTCTAGCTGGTTTGGGCTGCTCACCACCAGGGTGCGCAGCGTCCCATCCACCGAGCTGGATCGGACTTGGGTGCGCAGCGTGCGGTAGGCCTCGGTGGCTGGGGAGAACGGCGCTCCGATGGAGATCAGCTGGCCGTTGCCAGAGACGGCGGAGTCGCGGGAGACCAGCCCCATGATGGGCAGGCCAAGGGTGGCCTGCAGATCGTCGGTGGGCTTGACCGTGTCGTCGCCATACTCGATGATGAACGCACCGCCCACGGCTAGGAACACCCCGATGGCGGCGGCGACAAGGACGGTCTCTGGGATCCTGGGACTGACCGGGACGGTGGGCAGGGCGGCTGGCTCGAACATGGCGACGTAGTTGATGGTGCCCTGCACCGTCTGGAGCAGGGAAGCGTACGCCGCTTGGTAGGCGGTGAGCTTCTGCTGCAGCGCGGTGATGTTGCCCTGGTAATACTCGATCGTCCGGGCGCTGCTGGCGGTGGCCAAGGCTGCCATCTGCAGGGAGATCTCTTCCTCTGTGGCCCGCACTCGGTCTTCCAGGTTCTGGAGCTGCTCGTTGATGAACGTCTGCCTGGCCTGGATCTGCGGGTCTTGAGCGGGCGACTGGCGGATCAGTTGCCTGGCCACCTCGTCGGCCAAGAGCCGCGCCAGGTTTGGGTCGGTGTGGCGCACTCCAATCTCGATCAGCCGGGTGCCAGGGACGACTCGCCCGGTCACGTCCTTGGTCTCCAGCACGAAAGGCAGGCCCAGGGCGGCTGACGCGCCCTCCAACACCGGCCGGCGCGAGACCATGGCTCGGTACGTCTCTGCGAGCTGGCCGCTGATGTCGAAGTCCTGGTACGATGGGTTCACCTTCTCGGTGGTCTGGCCTACCATCACCGTGCTGGTGGCTAGGTAGAGCGAAGGCAGGCGCGATACCGCGTAGTAGCTGGACGCCGAAGCCACCAATGCAGAGGCCACCACGAGCCACCACCACCGACGAACGTACGCAAGGTACTGTCTGAGTTCCATCTTCCCCTCATCTCCGCTGTGTAAGGACTTGCCTGGCCGACGCCTGCCCGCGCCAGCGCCTAATCTTGGCGGAGGACCGCTCCACCATTCCCACCATGCCCAGGGCCGCCACCGGCAGAAGAGCGGCATCCACCGGCAGCCGATAGCGCACCATGGCCCAGGTCAGCACGTGCTGGGCCGTGTAGACAGCGGAAAAGAGAATCAGTGCCCGTAGCCGTCCAACGAGTTCGAGCCTGCAGGCCAACAGGCCGAGCCCAAGCAGCAGCGTAGGCAGCAACAGCAGGGCAGACGCCACTCGGCCAACGTTGTGCAAGAGCGAGGTGTCGCCTGTGGGCCAGAACTCGAAGAAGGCGCGCACCCTGCTCAGCGACAGCCGCAGGTACCGCCCGGGATCCTCGGCCACGAAGCGGATCCCTTCCCGAAGCAGGGCCCGATCCATCTGCGGCTCCGGCTGCCCCAGGATCTCCGGGGGCACTGGGGCCGCGGCGAACTCCTGGAAGCGGGTCCCGTGCAGCGGGTGCTGCGCAGAGAACATGGCGTAGCCAGCGTTGGAGTTGAGCGGCAGGAAGTCGCCAAAGACCACGGCGTTGCGGGCCGTCCATGGCAACACCAGGAAGGCGATGATGAATACCGCCGCGCCGACGTGCCGGATGGCTGCTCCGACAGCGCCGTTGCGCCACCCGGTCCACAGCAAGTAAGCCAGCAGCACCCCCGCCGCCGGCAGCAGGGATTGACGAAGCAGCACACCCAAGCCCAGGCCGAACCCCAGCGGGACGCCTAGCGCAGCCAACTGTCGTTCGCCCTGCGGCTCGGCCAGGGCGCGCTCCAGCACGAGGACGCGCTCCAGGACCCAGAGGACGCATAGGAGGAAAGCGGTCTCGGTCATGATGGTGGCCGCGTAGAGGACGAAGTACCCATAGAAGGCTGCCAGGCAGGCCCCTGCCAGCGGCAGGCTGTCGGCGTGCCCCGGGCTGTCGACCTTGGCGGAATCTGGCAAGGCGGCCTTGGTCAGCCTGTAGGCGGCCAACGGCAGCAGGATGCCCCCCAAGAGGGCCTGCACTACCCTGACCGCCAGGGGGTGGACGCCCGCCACCGCGTAGACCGCGCCAACGAACAGGGGGTAGACGAAAGACCAGTGTGCCGTGGGCTGCTCGGCCTGGGTGAAGGGATACCAGCCCTTGTCGAAGCTGTACCCGTGCCCGCCCAACAGGCGCACAGCCAGCGTGTGGTAGGAGACCTGGTCGGTAAGCAGAGCCGGCGAGGCCACCTGGTCGCCCAGCCAGAGGGCCGCCCCCAGGCGCAGCAAGACCGACAGGCCGACGATGACCCACAGCGCCCTGACTCTGCCAAAGGTGATGATCACGCGAATCTCCAAGCCGAGAAGATCGGGCGAATGGCCGGGGGAGGCGACGGGGGCTCCCTGCCCATGGCCCCACCCGCAACAGGCTAGCGCGTCAGCCGCTCGTACACCCTGTCCCACTCTTGGTAGACGGTGCGCCAGTTGTAGCGGTTCCGCACCGTCTGCCGGCCGTTCTCACGCAGGCGATGGCGCAGCTCGCCATCGGTCAGCAGGCTGAGAGTGGCCTGGGCCAGCGCGTCCGGTGTGTCGGCGAGAAGACCGTTGACGCCGTGCTGCACGTCGATGCCTTCGGCCCCGATGGAAGTGGTGACCACCGGCAGCCCCCAGCACCACGCATCCAGGATCTTGACCCGCATGCCCCCAGCAGCCCGCAACGGGACGATGAACGCCGCCGTCTCCGAGAGGTAACCGGCCGGGTCTGCCACGTAGCCGGTCACCTGGATGCGGGGGTCGCTCGCGGCCACGGCAGCCACCTCGGCCGGTGGATTCTTGCCGATGATGACCAGTGTGGCGTCGGGGGCGGCTGCGACAACCTGGGGGAACACGGCTGAGGCGTACCAGAGGACGCCCTCCACATTGGGCGGCCAGAACATGGTGCCCAGGTGGGTGATGGCGGTCTGCTCTGGGCAGGGCTGCACCATGGGGCTGCCGTCGGGGTCCACGCAAATGGGGATGACCGGGAAACGTTCCCCATCGCGCACCGCGCCCAAGGCCGCGCGGTCGCAGTCGGCCACAAAGACGACCTCGTCGAAGCGCTGCAGCAGGCCCTTCTCGTAGGCCTCCAGGGCACGGGCTTCCCGGCGCAACGCCAGGCGCTTGACCGGGTTGCCCTCGTGTTCGGCCAGGCGGGAGGGGATCCGCCAGAGCGCGTTGTGCGCGTCCAGCAGCAGCCGCGTCTTTTCCGCCTGGGGCGTACCCTGCAGCAGCGAGCGGACGAAGATGGCGTACTGGGCCATGGAGGTCTGGTCGGCGTGGACAGCGTCGAAACTCTGCGCTCCGACGACGCGCCTGAGGAGGGCGTGCATCTCGCCCACCTCGTCCCGGGCAATCACCACCGGCTGCCCCGTGAGGCCGGCCTTCAGCGCCGCCCATGTGGTCTTGGCCCACGACCTGGTCATGGGTACCGTGTGCACTGCCACGCCCAGGCTCTCCAGCGCGGCCACGTGGCCCGGGGCGTTGTCGCCGCGGGTGAACGAGACCAGGGTGACCTGGTGGTTCTGCGCCAAGCGCTTGAGGACGTAGTAAGCGCGTATCTTGGCCCCAGAATCCAACGGGTAGGGTAGAACCTGCGTGAGAAACAGTATGCGCGCCACGCTGCCACACTCCATGGTTCGTCTCTGACCGCCGGACCAGGGCGACTCCCTGGCCTCCCAGCAGCCACGTCTGCCGTCACATCCCCTTGAGTTCTGCCAGAAGCTGGCGGTAGGTCTGGGCTCTCTGGCGCATACTCGGCGACCGCTGCCCTGCGACGGCGGCGAACGCCAGCCGGGGCAGGTAGAGTAGCCACAGCAGGCGCTTGAACCGCTCAGCTTGGGCCGGGCCGCCGAACTTGCGGTGGAAGGCCACCTTGCTTCTGTAAAGCTGCACGTACATGGCCGTGGCCATTTGTCGGGAGCTCGCCTCTCCCACGTGGGTCACCACCGCCTGTGGCGCCCACCACATCTCCCAGCCGGCCAGGGCCAGGCGATAGCAGAGGTCCATCTCCTCACTATACATAAAGTATCGTTCATCCAACAGGCCCACCTGGTCGAGCGCGGCCTTGCGCAGCAGCAGGCAGGCCCCCTTGATCACCTCTACCTGACGAGGGACGGTCGTGTTCCAGCGTTCTTGGGCATAGGTGGCTCGCCGCCAAAGGCGGTCTAGGAAGGCCAGCCGCCAGAGCTCCCGCCCAGGGGTCAACACCGGGTAGCATGATGACTGCAAGCTGCCGTCGGCGTTGAGCAGCCGGGGCCCGCAGGCGCCTGCCTGAGGGCGCTGCTCCATGAAGCGGTGCAGCGTCTCCAGCGCCCCTGCGTGCACCACCGTGTCGCTGTTGAGCAGAAGCACGTACCGCCCTTGGCTCAACGCCAAGCCCTGGTTGTTGGCTCGGGCGAAGCCCACGTTCTCCCGATTGACGATGAGGCGGGCCGCGGGGAAGCGGGTCTGCACCAGCTCGGCGCTATTGTCGGACGAGCCGTTGTCCACCACGATGACCTCAGCCTGCAGGTCGCCAGCGGGCCACGAGCGCTCGATGCTCTCGAGGCAGCTCTCCAGCAGCTCTCGGGTGTTCCAGCTCACGATGAGGATGGAGAGGTCCATTGCACCTACGCTTTCGTGGGAACGGCGTTCTCTAAGACGACCAAGCCGCCCAGGAACAGCCAGACCAGCACGCTGGCCTGGAAGCCGGGGAGCCCGATGTTGTAGACGAAGGGCAAGAGCCAGTCTGCGAACATCATGAGCACCAGACAGCCGGTCCAGGTTGCCAGCATGCCGTGGAGGTAGCCAGCGCTGAAGCCCGGGGCGATGCGCCTGTGCAGGCGCTGACAACTCCTCACCACCTCGGCGGCGAACCAGACGAACACGCCAAGGCCTACGATCCCCACATGAGAGAAGATGTCTACGTAGTTGTTGTGTGAGGAGACCAACGGGACTGCGTAGTAGGCCCCGCCGTACACCAGCGGCCTGGCCCCGGCGTAGGGTCGGTAGGCCGCCGGGCCGAGCCCGGTGATGGGGTTGCGCAACGTCACCTCAACGACCCGCCCTGAGAGGGCCAGACGTGAGCCGCCGCTCTCTTCCCACTCGGCCTCGCCGCCGGCGAAGCTGTAAAGCGCGCTGCCCGCCACGCCCACCACGAGCAGCACGGCCAGCACGGCGACGGCGAACCAGCGAACGCGGGGCCAGCGCAGCCATGCCAGCACCGTGGCGGCTGCCGCCACAGACAGCCACGTGGAAGCTGAAGACCTGCGCAAGAAGAAGCTGTAGAACACAACCGCCCCCAGGGCCACCAGCAAGAACCTCTTCCATCCCTTGCTCAGTTTAGGGTTGAAGAGCAGTTGCCCGCCGGCCAGCCCGGTGAGCAGTAGCCAGAAAGGCGCTCGGTCCACCGCCAACGTGGCCAGACGCGCCACCAGGGGCCGGGTAGCCGGCAGAGCCTGAAGGATGGCCAAGGTCCCGGCCAGGCCCAGGAAGAAGAACGTGGGCCGCGCTAGTTGCCGTTCGTCTGTCAGCAGGCCGGCCGTGAGCCACAGGGCCAAGGCCGACAAGGCGAACACTGCCCACTGCGCGAACTGGACCACGATGAACCCGGCCGGCCTGGCCACCGCTGGGTCCCAAGTCGCCAGACCGATGCCCAGCGATAGCGGGCCCAGGGCCACGAACAAGGCGAGGGGTCGGTTCAAGCGACTGGGCGTTAGGGCGACATGACGAGAGATGAGCATCTCCACGAGCCAGAGCGCGGCCAAGCCCGACAGGATGAGCATCGCCGGGTTCAGGGCGACGGAACGCCCCACATAGAACTGGAGCGGCATCACCAGGGCGGCCAGGATCAAAGAGGGGATGCGAGCAGACGGCCAACGGATGATGATGAGGGCGGCCAGGCCGACGATTGCCGCGCCCAACAGGTACTCGGAGGGGCGTCGGCCGGCCGCCGCTGCGGCCAAGAGCACCGCGCATACGACCGCCGTTCGCTCGTCTGGATGGAAGCGCCCCCCCCCTGCGCCGTCACGCCTCACCCGTGATTTCTCCCTTGGGCATCACTGCCTACTCCCCACCGACTCCACCAGATCGACGAAGGTCTGACCGATGGTGGACCAGTCGTAGAAGGCTTGCACCGTGCTGCGGGCGTGCAGAGTCTGCCGGTAACGACGTCCGTCATCTCGCAGGAGCGCCACGACGCTTTCGGCGAACGCCTGGGGCCCGTCGGCGATGGCGATATCTCGCCCCGGGTGCAGCTCCAACCCCTCTGCCGCTTTGGCGGTGGCCACCACCGGCGTGCCCAGGGCCATGGCTTCGAGGATCTTCAGCCGAGTGCCGCCGCCCTTGCGAAGGGGCGCCACGCACAGCTCAGCTTCCGACACGGGGATGCGTACGTCGCTGACGTGGCCGCAGAAGGTGACGCTGGCATCGGTGCGCAGGGCCGAAAGGTTCACCCCGGCAGTGGAACCGGTGACCACCAGCGAGACGGTCGGCTCTTCAGTCTTGATGAGCGGATAGACCTCCGCCAGGAAGAACTCCATGGCGTCGAAGTTGGCGTCGTAGGTGAGCGACCCGTTGTACACCAGGCGGCCGTGCACCTTGTCTGCCAGCACAAGCCGGTTCCGCTGGCAATCCACGCCGTTGGGGATGACCGCCGCTTGGCAGTGGGACTGCCCCAGGGTTTGGCGGAGGTATGGCACCTCGATCTGAGAGACCAGCGTGCACACGGCGAATCGTCTAAACAAAAGCCGCTCGTACTGCCGAGCCTTCTGCCAGCTAACCCAGTTGCGCAGGCGACCAGCGGCCGAGCCATGGTCCGTGCATCGCTCGCGAAGCTGGTAGCCAAGGGCCGTATCCACATCCAGGATGCCAGGCGCACCATCTGCCTGCAGGGCATACTTGGCCACCGGGGCCTGGATCGCCACCACGGCATCCCAGGTCTGCCTCTTCACCACCTCGGCAACCTGTCGCGACATCTGGCGGCTAGGCCAGAAGGCCAAGGGGATTGGCGAGGCGAACTTCAGAGCCTGGGGCTTGTCCACGTGGCGAAAGGCGGAGTCGGAGATGCAGCGCCACTGGACGGACTCCGGGAGTGCCATCTGGGCGGCCGCCACGTCTTGCGGGTCGGGGATCGGCCCGAAGCTGAGCAGCGTGACCGCATGCGCCTGGCCCAGGGCGCGCAGCAAGTAGTAGGCGCGGATGCGAGCGCCGTTGTCTGGCGGGAGCGGCGGCCAGGTGGACAGGGCAAGGATCTTCATGGCTACCCCAAGAACTTCTGGTAGTCGAGGACGTAATCCAGGTCCTGCCGCCTGACCCCAACGGGCCTCGCCGGCGCTCCCACAACGATAGTGAATGGGTCCACGTCGTTGGTGACCACCGAGCCAGCTCCCACCACAGCGCCTTCTCCCAGGGTGATCCCTGGGAGCACGAGGGCCCTGGCCCCCAGGAAGACACGGTTGGACACGTGCACCGGCGCCCCTCGCTCGGCGAAGTGTACATCGTTGGGGTCGTGTTCCAACGTGTAGATGGCGACCCCCTCGGAGATGCTCACGTTGTCGTCGATCTCCAGCCCCATGCGGCCGTCCAGGATGACCCCCCGGTTGACCACGGTGTGCTGACCCAGCCGTACCTGGTTGGGCTGGTACAGTCGGCACTGACGGTGGATGCTGGTATGAGGGCCGATGGCCACGCCCAGCAGTCGCCGATAGCAGAGCAGGCGGATGGTGTGGCTGGGGATCCAGCCCACGCACTCTGCGCAGAAGTCCCGTCCATCGTAGAATCGCCAGTAGGCGCGCGCTAGGAAGCGGCGGGTCCAGGTGGGCAGGCGTCGCTTCAGCCGCGGCGGCACACGGCCGGCCAGCCGCTGGTGCTCGGTCCCAATGGTCATGACGGTTGCCTCCGGCAGGCCGCCGCCAGGCAGCCCGCGTCTCTTCCCCATGCTACGTTGCCGACAGCAACCCCTCTTCGAGCTCTGCCAGCCGCAACTTGGAGCCTGGGCCGCCCAGGTTTAGGAACGCTGAGACCAGCCTCTCTGCATGGGTGCGTTCAGCCCATTGGGAGGCGGCCCGACTCCGCCCCCTTTCCCCCAGCGTGGCCTGCAGCGCCGGCGAGGCCAGCAGCCGCGTCAGGGCCGCACGCAACCCCGCCACGTCGCCTGGCGGCGCCAGCAGGCCGGTGCCTTCGTGCTCCAGCCAGTCGGGGATGCCCCCAACGGCGAAGGCCACCACCGGACGACCGTGCCGCATGGCCTCGGGGCCCACACGGCCGAACGGCTCTGGCCAGAGAGACGGCACCGCCACAACCGCGCTCTCGGAGAGAGCCTGCTCCATGGTTGGCGCATCCAGCCACCCCACAAACCGCACGTTGTTCTCAACCCCCAGCTGGTGGGCCAGAGCCCGGCACGGCTCCTCGTCTTCGCCGCGGCCAGCTACCCACAGCTCCCAACCTCCCGGTACCAGGGCCAGCGCCTGGATCAGTTGCCGTAGCCCCTTTTCTGGCACCAGCCGACCAGCGAAGAGCACTCGCTGGCGGTGCACCGGGGGCCGG
>JAAYZY010000027.1 GCA_012514615.1 Chloroflexota bacterium
ACCCCCTTGGGGGCACCATACCCAGCCTGGCTGCCTTCACCCAACTGCGCAGCCTCAGCCTTTCCAGCGACCAGTTTAGCGGGAGCATGCCCAGCCTTGCCGGCCTCACCAATCTGCAGACCGTGCTCATGGACTCCAACAACCTGACTGGCACCATCCCCTCGCTTGCCGGCCTCACCAATCTGCAGACCATCGATCTGGGGATCAACCGTCTCAGCGGCAGCGTGCCCGATCTCAGCGGCCTCACCAGCCTGCAAGACATCTACCTAGGGTACAACCAGCTCAGCGGCACGGTGCCATCCAGCACCTGCTCGCTCTCGCTCTCCTGGCTCGGCCTGCGATACAACGCCCTGACCGACGGCGCAGCCTGCACCGACACCTTCCCGCCTGGCTGGCGCGATAGCCAGACCATGCCCCCCTCTGGGGTATCGGTTCAGTCCGTGTCCGACACCACCATCAGCCTGGGTTGGACCCCCATCCTCTACACGAGCCATGGCGGGTACTATGAGGTGCTCTGCGGCGCAGGGAGCGGCGGCCCCTACACCTCCATGGGAAAGACGGCCGACAAGCTCGCCACCGGGCTCACGGTGACAGGCCTTAATCCGGGCACCCCCTACTACTGCGTGGTGCGCACCTACACGCCAGCCCACGACGACCAGCAGAGCAACCTCACCAGCGCGTATGGCGCTGAGGTGCCTGCCGCCACTTCCGGCGGTGGCGGCACCTCAACGTCGACGCCCACCGACACGCCCACACCGACTGGCACGCCTACCGACACGCCTACGCCCACCGAAGCACCCACCGACACACCGACGCCAACGCCCACACCAACAGGCACACCTGCCGACACGCCAACGCCCACACCGACCAACACACCCACCCACACGCCAACGCCCACGCCGACCAACACACCCACACACCCACCCACCCACACGCCCACGCCAACGCCCACGCCGACCAACACACCCACACACCCACCCACCCACACGCCCACGCCAACGCCCGCGCCGACCAACACACCCACGGCCACCAGCACACCCGCCAACACCCCCACCCCAACGCCGGTTGTCTGGCGGTTCAGTGGCCACGTTTACCGTGGCGCCACAGGCGACCACAGCTATCCCTTGGATGGCGTCTTGGTTCGCCTTTACGGCTCCAGTTCCGGCAGCGTTGTCGGGGCGTCCATCACCCAGACATGGACTGGCGGCGGAGGCGAGTTCCATCTGGATAGTGCCGAGTACCACCCGTTCTTCAACATCGTCCAGGTTGACGCTGCCGGCTTCAGCTCGGTCGGGGCAGTCTCCGGTGCTGGCGGGGCCGTCGTCAACGCCAACTGGATCCAGTATTCCTTGAACCCAGGGGGGTTGCACGCGGGCAACGAGTTCTACGACGAGCCGTCCGCCGAACCGGGGACCCCGACCACCACAGCCACCACCACAGCCACCACCACAGCCACCACCACAGCCACCACCACAGCCACCGCCACAGCGACCGCTGAGGCAAGCTCCACCGCGACGCCCACGCTCACCCACACGGCGACGGCCACCGCCACCCAAACGAGGACGGCCACTGCCACCCACACGCCGACGGCTACCGCCACCCACACGCCGACGGCTACCGCCACCCACACGGCGACGCCCACACCCACCCATACGAGGACGCCCACACCCACCCATACGAGGACGCCCACCGCCACTCGCACCCCCACATCCACCGCGACGGCCACCGGCTCTCCCCAGCCCACACCAGCCTCCACCAGCACGGCCATCCCGCCGGGCGGCGGCATCATCGTCTCGCCAGACCTGGACGTCACCCTGAGTTTCCCGCCAGGGATGCTGCAGCGCACCCTCATTGTGACGGTCACCCAACACACGGAGCCCACTCATCCTTGGCTTGTTGGCCAAGACGTGGGTGCGGCCAGCCGAGGCCTCAGGTACGCCCATCACGCTTTCGGGGTGGAAGCTGCCTACAGCGACGGGACCCCGGTGAAGGTCTTCCCGCAAGCGGTGGAGGTCGAGGTGCGGTACTCGGAATCTGACTGGCAGAGCGAAGGGCTCAGAGAGCGCTCGTTGCAGCTCTGGACCTGGAGCGGCCGACAGTGGGTGGAAGAATGGCCCTGCAGCAGCTGCCGCCTGCTGTGGGATGAGAACCGCCTGCTGGCAAACATCAACCACGTGGGCGACTTCATGCTTGGCGGGCTCGAGGGGTATCGGGAGCAGTACATCCCGTTCATCGGCCGGGAGGTGGGCACATGGCTCCCGTAGACATCCTGTTGGTGAACCCCCCGTCGCCGGACGGGGGGATCTGGATCCGCAGCCAGCACCGCGTGGGCCGGCGCTCGCGAGAGGGGATGATCTGGCCTCAGGTGTGCCTGGCCCAGATGGCCGCGCTCTTGGACGGCGACTTCCGAGTGGAGGTGGTGGACGCCATCGCCCAGCGCATGAGCTGGCCGAGCTTCCAGAAGCTCCTGAGGGAACGGCGTCCTCGCTACTACCTGACCCAGGTGACCGCCCCCACGCTCACCAACGATCTCTACGGCACGTTCTTGGCCAAGGCCCTGGGGGCGCGGACGGTCGCCTTCGGTACCCATGTAACGCCCATGGCCTGCGAGACCATGGCGGCATTCCCCTCCCTGGACTTCATCCTGCGCGGCGAACCGGAAGTCACCCTGCTGGAGCTGCTGTCTACCCTGTCGGGCAAGCCGCTGGCGCGGTGGGAAGCGTTGCTGCGCCGCTCGGACCCAGAGTGGCTCGGACCAGCCGACAACGCGCCCGAACCCCTGGGGCGCATCAAGGGGCTGGTGTGGCGGCAGGGCGGGCAAGTCACGGTCAACCCTGATCGCCCGCTCATGGAAGACCTGGATGACCTCCCACTGCCAAGGCACGACCTGCTACCCTGGGATCGCTACCGCGTGCCTCTGTTCGACGGACCGTACACGTTCGTGGTCACCAGCAGGGGCTGCCCGGCCAACTGCCTGTTCTGCATCAAACACGTCAGTTACGGGCGAACCGTGCGGGTGCGCTCCGTAGAGAATGTGCTCGCCGAGCTGCGCATGCTGCGTGGGCTAGGCCTGCGCAATGTCCACATGTACTCGGACCTGTTCACCGCAGA
>JAAYZY010000290.1 GCA_012514615.1 Chloroflexota bacterium
CCCAAGACAGCCTCCACCAAGAGGCGGCCGCCAACCTGATCGCCTGGCTCATGGAGCCGCCGCGCAACGCCGCCTGGAACGCCAGCCTGAACCTGCTGCCCACCAGGCGGGAGGCCTTGGCCCTGTTGAACAACGACGACCCGTACATGTCGTTCCTGCACTGGCAGCTAGAGTCGGCCCGCTTTCGGCCCCACGCGCCAGCCTACCACACCATCGCCCAGGCCCTCCAGACCGCTGTGCGCGAAGTCCTCAGCGGAGAAGCCAGCCCCGAAGAGAGCGCCCGCCGTGCCCTCAAGGCCGTGGGGCAGACCCCCGGTTGAGCGCGACGCCACGCCAGGAGCGACGCTTGCAGACCCACCTCCTGCCCAGGGCAGGCCCTCTCCCCACCAGCGAAGCGGAGATGCGCGCCCATCTTCACTGCATCATCCAGGCCGCGCTGGCCGCGGTGGACCCGGGGCCGGCCCTGCGTCGACACCTGCAGCGGGAAGGCCACACCCTTCAGGTGGGCGACCGCAGCTACGACCTGCGGCGCTTCCGCCGCGTGGTGGCCGTGGGCGCAGGCAAAGCCGGGGCGCCCATGGCCGCGGCCCTGGAGTCGATCCTGGGAGACTACCTGAGCGGCGGGCTGGTCAGCGTCAAGTATGGGCACGCCCACGCGACCCCCGGCCAGGTGCAGGTCGTCCAGGCTGACCACCCGGTACCCGACGCCTCCGGGGCGGCTGCCGCCGAGAGGGTTCTGGCCTTGGCCGCATCCCTGGGCGCTGACGACCTGTTGATCTGCCTTCTTTCTGGCGGGGGCTCGGCCCTGTTGCCCGCGCCCGCGCCGGGCCTCACCCTGGACCACAAGCAGGCGGCGACAACGGCCCTGCTGCGCAGCGGGGCAACCATCAACGAGATGAACGCGGTGCGCAAGCATCTTTCGGCGATCAAGGGCGGCCAACTGGCCCGGGCCGCCCACCCCGCCACCGTGATCACCTGCATCCTCTCCGATGTGGTGGGCAGCCCCCTGGAGGTCATCGCCTCTGGTCCCACGGTTCCGGACTCTAGCACCTACGCCGAAGCCCTGGCAGTGCTGGCGCGCTACGGCTTGGAGAAAGAGGTGCCTCCCACGGTCTGGACGCATCTGCGGCGGGGCGCGGCCGGCCAGCTACCGGAGACGCCCAAACCCGGCGACCCGCTGTTCCAACGGGTGCAGACCCTGGTGGTGGCCGACAACGCCGTGGCGGCCCAAGCCGCGGTGGAGGAAGCCCGGCGTCTGGGCTACCACTCGCTGCTTCTCTCCACCTTCGTGGAAGGCGAAGCGCGGGAGGTGGCTAGGACCTTGGCGGCCCTGGGCAAAGAGGTGGTCCGCTCGGGGCAGCCGGCGCCGCGCCCGGCCTGCCTGGTGGCCGGGGGCGAGACCACCGTCACCGTGCGGGGGGCAGGCCGGGGTGGGCGCAACCAAGAGCTGGCCTTGGCCGCGGCCCTGGCGCTGGAAGGATGGAACGATGTGGCGCTGGCCGCCGTGGCCACCGATGGCAGCGACGGCCCCACCGACTCGTCCGGAGCCATCGTTTCGGGGGCCACTGCCGGCCGAGCGCGGGCCATGGGCCTGGACCCACGCCAGGCGCTGGAGGCGAACGACGCCTACCCATTCTTCAAGGCCTCGGGAGAGGGTCTTTTCTTGGGCCCCACCCAGACCAACGTGAACGATCTCACCCTGATCCTGGTGCGGTAGCCCCGCGCCGCTCCACACCCTGAACCGACGAGGAACTGTATGGGCATCAAATTCGGTACCGACGGCTGGCGAGCGGTCATCAGCGACGAGTTCACGTTCGGCAACCTGCGTCTGGTGGCGCAGGCCGTGGCCGACTACCTGCACGCCACCGCCTCGGCCTCCCAGATCGCCGCAGTGGTCGGCTTCGACACCCGCTTCCTCTCCGACCGCTATGCCCGGGAGGCGGCTGCGGTGCTGGCTGGCAACGGCATCCGCGTCTACCTGAGCCGCTCCGACGCCCCCACGCCGGCCATCTCTTTCGCCGTTCCCGCGCTGGGCGCGCAGGGCGGCGTGATGATCACAGCCAGCCACAACCCGCCCCGCTACAACGGCTTCAAGCTCAAGGCCGACTACGGGGGGGCGGCTGGGCCCCAGCAGAACCTCCAAGTGGAAGCGTTTCTGGAAGAAGGGCTGCGTCGGGGCCGAGAGCCGCGTCGGGCCGACGTGGGTCGCGCCGAACGGGAGGGGCTCATCGAGCGCTTTGACCCCATGCCCGCCTACATCGCCCACCTGCGTCGGCTGGTGGGGGTGGAAGGGCTGGCCGGCAGCGGCCTGCGGGTGGTGGTGGACCCCATGTACGGCTCCGGCCGCGGCTACCTGGCCAACCTGCTGCGCCAGGCCGGCCTGGAGGTGCTGGAGATCCACGGCGAGATGAACCCCGGCTTCGGCGGCATCCACCCCGAGCCCATCGCCCGCAACCTGGAGCCGTTGCAGGCGGCGCTGGCCGGCGGCGGTTGGCACCTGGGCCTGGCCACCGATGGCGACGCCGACCGCATCGGAGCCATGGACAGCGCCGGCCGCTTCGTGGACCCCCACGCCATCTTCGCCCTGGCCCTGCGCTATCTGGTGGAGCGGCAAGGCCAGCGGGGGGCCGTGGTCAAGACCGTCTCCACCACCCAGATGGTCAACCGTCTGGCGGCGCGCTACGGCCTGCCGCTACACGAGACGCCAGTGGGGTTCAACTTCATCTGCGACCTCATGCGCAGCGAAGACGTGCTCATCGGCGGCGAGGAGTCCGGCGGCATCAGTATCAAGGGGCACATCCCCGAAGGCGACGGCATCCTCATGGGCCTGTTGTTGGCCCGCCTGGTGGCCGACGCCGGCGTCGGCCTGGACGAGCTGCTGCAATCGCTGCATAGCGAGGTGGGGCCTTGCTGCTATGCCCGACGGGACGTGCAGATCCACCCCTTCGACAAGGCGCAGCTCACCACCCGCCTCACCGAGCACCCACCGGCCACCCTGGCCGGGCAGGCCGTCGTAGCGGTGAACGGACGTGATGGCGTGAAGTACCTGCTGGCCGACGATGGCTGGCTGCTGATCCGGCCCTCCGGCACGGAGCCGGTACTGCGCATCTACGCCGAAGCCGGCAGCCCGGATGAGGTGGAAGCGCTGCTGGCGGCCGGCGAGCGACTGGGGGTGCAGGCCCTGCCCCACGAGCACGTGGTCGACGACGAGGGAGGGCAAGAGGCCGGCCAGAACAGCGGACGCTAGGCACAGCGGCGGCGGCCAAGCTGCGTCAGGAGGGAAGGATGGTCGCCCCTGAACTGCTGAGGCGCCTTCGGGAAGGGATATCGGCGGCCAAGGCCGGCGAGCACGATCTGGCGCGGCGCTACCTGGAGCGGGTCATCGCCGCCCAGCCCAACGGGCCTCAGGCCGTGCAGGCCTGGCTGTGGCTCAGCGCCACCTACGATGACCCGGCGCAGCGCCGCGACTGCCTGCTGCAAGCCCTGGTGCTAGACCCAGCCGACCCGGTGGTGCGCCGGGGCCTAGCCAGCCTGGAAGGCAAGCTGCCCCACCAGGAGTGGGCGCACCCGGGTGTCGGCGACGCCGTGGAGCGGTTCTGGGGGGTGGATGCGCCCCAGCCCGACGCAGCCGACAGCCCCACGCTGGGCCCCGACCGGGCCTATCGGTGCCCTAGCTGCGGCGGCGCCACCGCCTACTCGCCAGACCAGGGGGCCCTGCTCTGCTCGTTCTGTGGCCGGGTGTTCAGGCCCGATGAGGACGGCGAGGCCCCCATCGAACACGACGTCGCCTGGGTGCTGCCCAGCGAGGCCGCCCATTCCACCACAGCGGCGGCCAGGGTGCTGCGCTGCACCGCCTGCGGAGCCGCCACCGTGCTGCCGCCAGCCGCCCTCAGCAGCGAGTGCCCCTTCTGCGCCACGCCCTACGTCGCCGACGCAGCCGAGGCGCAGCAGATCATCGTACCCCATGGCCTGGTACCCGTTCCGGTTGAGCCAGAGCGAAGCCCAGGAGCGGCTGCGGGCCTGGCTGGGCCGGGGCTGGCTGCGTCCCGACGACCTCCACCGCCAGACGACCCACGACCCCCTGCACGGCGTGTACCTGCCATGTTGGCTCTTCGACGGGCACGCCACCACCCAGCAGCGCGCCCAAGCCGCGCCCAACCCCATTCTCATCCACCCAAGCGGCCAGGGCCTGCGCCCGGCTGGCCACGCTCCAGTCCAACGCCGCCACGTCTTCGACGACGTGGTGGTGCCAGCCGGCCACGCCTTGCCCAAGGAGTTGGCCGCCCAACTAACGGTGGACGCCCGGGCGATCGTCCCCTATGCCCCTGAGTACCTGGTAGGGTGGCCGTCGGAACTGGCTCAAGTGAGCCTGGCCGACGCCTCGCTGGAGGCGCGGGGGCAGATGGCCGAGGAAGCTCGCTCGTCTGCCCGGGCCAGCGACCGCTCGGGGAACGGCAACGCCGAGCCTAGCGCGGCCGTGTCGTTGGAGACGTACCGCCTGGTGCTTATGCCGGTGTGGATCGCCGCGGCTCGCTACCGCGGGCGGCGCTTCCAGGTTCTGGTACACGGGCAAAGCGGGCAGGTGGTGGGGCGCGCCCCCACCGATTGGGGCAAGGCGGCTCTGTGGGCCGCTGTGGCGGCGCTGGGCCTAGCCGCGGCAGGCCTAGGCGGCTGGGTCGCCGCCGTCTGGTTGGGCCGGCTGTAGCCTGCCCCATGGGGAGGCCAGAGGCGCTACTTCTCTTCGCACTGGGCCAGCGCCTCAGGCGATGAATAGAGC
>JAAYZY010000291.1 GCA_012514615.1 Chloroflexota bacterium
CCAGGGCTAGCTCCACCAAGCCCACCGAGATCAGGAAGAAGACCATGCCGATGAAGAAGTAAGTTGGCACGGCGAAGATGCGCCCGGATTCCCGCACGCCCCGCAGGTTGATCAGCGTGACGGCCAAGATCGCCGTCAAGGCCAGCTCCACCCGCAGTGGGTAGAGAGCAGGGAAGGCTGAGGTCACAGCAGCGATCCCCGCCGACGTGCTCACCGCCACCGTGAGGACGTAGTCAGTGAGGAGCGCAGCGCCGGCCACCAGGCCGGGCAGCATGCCCAGGTTCTCCCGGGCCACAGTGTAAGCCCCCCCACCCCCGGGGTAAGCATGCACCGTCTGGTAGTACGAAGCCACCACTACCACCACCAACAGGGAGATGGCCAGCGCCACCGGCCCCGACAGAGCCAGCGCCCCGGAACCGGCCAACACCAGTACTAGCAGGATCTCCTCGGTGGCATAGGCGGTGGAAGACAGCGCGTCGGAAGCCAAGACGGCCAACGCCCGCACGTTGCTCAGCTTCTCGTCGGCCAACTGCTTGGTGGCCAGCGGGCTACCCAACAGGAACCGTTTCAACTCTCGCAGCATCGAACAGTACCCTCACCCTCCCGCTACTGCGGGACCAAGCCCTGCCCAGCCGCTGGCCGTTGGGGAGACCCGAAGCCAGGAACCAGGCCCTCCGCCACTGGGAACGCCGGCAGAGGATGGGCGCGCATGCCGAAACGTCAGGCGCTCAGCTCACGGGTTAGCAGGTGGAGGGCGGGGGCCAGACGTCAGATCGGTAGGGGTAGCAGGGGCGTGTGACGGCCGCCCAGACATACTGCCCACGGTGGGGCTGCCCATAGCCCACCAGGTCAGGCAGTGTGGAGACGCCCAGGCCCAGCAGGCCCCCAGCCTGGCCGGCATGCCACCCTGACGCCAACACCACAGGTTGAATCATTGGGTCTGCCCCTCTCTCGTCGCCACGTGCCGACGACCGGAAACAACGCGCCCCTGCCAAGCGCCAGGCGCAACGCCCGGCCGGCAGGGGCGTCTCGCTCGGCTACGCGATCTCTGCCAGCTCGCCCTCTTCCGACGAGTGGTCGGAGCGGGTGACCAACAGAGGGGAGGTGCGTTTGCGGATCGTGTCGGCGCTGACGACGCACTTGACCACGTCAGGCCGCGAGGGGATCTCGTACATGACATCCAGCAGCGTCTCTTCAAGGATGGTGCGCAACCCCCGCGCCCCGGTGCGGCGCCCCAAGGCCTGGCTGGCCGCCGCGTCCAGCGCGTCGTCGGTGAAGACCAGCTCCACATCGTCCAGCGCGAAGAGCCGCTGGAACTGCTTCACCAGGGCGTTCTTGGGCTGGGTCAAGATGGCGATGAGCGCCTCCCGATCCAGCGGCTCGACGCTCACGGTCACGGGCAGGCGACCGACAAACTCCGGGATCATGCCGAACTGCAGCAGGTCTTCAGGCGTCACCTGGCGGAACAGGTCGGCCGTCTCCGCCTCTTTGCTCTGGCTGGCCTTGGCCGACGTGAAGCCCACTCGGCCCTTGGTGCCAATCCGCTCGGCGATGATCTTGGGCAGGGCGTCGAACGCCCCACCGCAGAGGAAGAGGACGTTACGGGTGTCGATGCGCAGGAACTCCTGCTGGGGGTGCTTACGCCCGCCTTGCGGCGGCACGTTGGCCACCGTCCCTTCGATGATCTTCAGCAGGGCTTGCTGCACCCCTTCGCCGGAGACGTCTCGGGTGATGGAGGGGTTATCGCCGCTCTTGCGGGCGCTCTTGTCGATCTCGTCAATGTAGACGATGCCCCGTTCGGCGCGGGCGATGTCGTAGTCCGCCGCCTGGATCAGGTGCAGCAGGATGTTCTCCACATCCTCGCCCACGTAGCCCGCCTCGGTGAGGGCCGTGGCGTCCGCGATGGTGAATGGCACATCCAGGATCCGCGCCAAGGTCTGCGCCAGCAGCGTCTTGCCGCAGCCGGTGGGGCCCATGAGCAAGATGTTGCTCTTCTGCAGCTCCACATCGTCGAACTGGGTGCCCGAGGCAATGCGTTTGTAGTGGTTGTAGACAGCCACCGAGAGCACCTTCTTGGCTCTCTCCTGACCCACCACATACTCATTGAGCTGCTCGTAGATCTTGCGCGGCGGGATCGTCTCCAGGGTGAACTCCGTCTGACCACCAGGCGTCTGGCTGCCTCGCTCCTCGTTGAGGATCTCCTGACAGAGGCCCACGCATTCATCGCAGATGTAGACGCCCTCTGGCCCAGAGATGATGCGGGTCACCTCTTCCTGGGGACGCTGGCAGAACGAACAGCGCACGGACTTGGAACGGGCGGCGCTGGACATGGAATCGCTCCTTACTCCGCGCCCTCGGCCGCGCCCGGGGCCGCGGGAGACGCCACATCGTCTTCCTCAAAGAGGGACTCGCCCAGCACCTTATCGACGATGCCGTACTCCACAGCCCGCTGCGCGGTCATGTAGTAGTCGCGGTCGAAGTCCTTGGCGATGCGTTCGACAGTCTGACCGGTGTGCTTGGCCAGCAGCCGCTGCAGCATACGCTGCATGCGCAACAGCTCGTTCAACTGGATCTCCACGTCCGGGGCGTACCCCCGGGCGCCGCCCCCGGCCGGGTGCATGTGCACCGTGGCGTGGGGCAGGGCATAACGGCGGCCCTTGGTGCCCGCGGCCAGCAGCACCGTGCCCATGCTGGCCGTCCAGTCCACGGCGATGGTAGAGACCGGCGCTTTGAGGAGCTGGATCGTATCGTACACGGCCAGGCCGGGGTAGATCTCCCCACCGGGCGAGTTGATGTAGAGCGCAATCTCACGCTCGCTGTCTTCACGATCCAGGTACAAGAGCTGGGCCACGATCAGGTTGGCCACCTGGTCGTTGATCGGCGTCCCCAGGTAGATGATCCGTTCCTTGAGCAGAAGCGAGTAGATGTCGTAGGCGCGTTCGCCGCGGCCGCTGCTCTCGATGACCATCGGGATCAGGTTCTTCGGTGTGTCCATGGTTCTCAGCCCCTTCCCCAACCCGGAGGCCGGTTGGCCTACGCCTGCTCGCCTTCTGCCTGCTGCTCTTGGGCGGGCGTCGCTGCAGCTGGCGGCGCATCCTCGCCTTTGGCCACGCGCACCAAGAACTCCATGGTCGCGCCCGGGCGCAGCATGGCGTTGGCCAACTGCCGCCCATCAGGCGAAGCCATCAGCGAGCGCATCCTTTGGTTCTCGTCACCCTCGCCGGCCGACGAGAGCATCCCCTGCACCAGGGCGTCGATCTCCTCGTCCTTGGCCTGCACCTGCTCCACATCGCCCAGCTTCTCCAGCAGCAAGCGCTCCACCAGCCGCTGCTCTGCCCCCGGCTTGAGTCCGTTGCGGTAGCTCTCCAGCGTCGTCTTCATCATGCCCAGGTAGATCGCCAGGCTGAAGCCCTGTTCCTTCAGCCGCTGCTCCTGCGAGCGCAGCATGGAATCCAGCTCTTGCTCCACGGCCGCCGGCGGGAACTGCACCTTGCTCTGGGCCTGCAGCGCTTCCATCACCTTGTGGCGGTACTCACCCTCGGCCTCTTCCTGCGCCTGCGCCAAGAGCCGCTGCTGCACCTCAGCCCGCAAGGCGTCTAGCGTCTCATAGTCGCCTTCCAGCTTGGCCAGATCGTCATCGATGGCCGGCGTCTGCCGCACCGAGACCTCGGTGACCTCGGCTTCGCACGTCACCGGCTTGCCGGCGCGTTCCTTGTCCCCCGAGTCTTCGGGGAAGGTCAGGGTGAAGGTCTTGGCCTCCCCGACGGCCATGCCCAGCAGCTCTTCGTGGAAGCCCGGCAGGGGGTAGGCAGAGCCCAGGCGCACCACCAGGCTGCGGCCTTGGGCGTTGAACACCTCCTGCCCATCCTCGGTGTGCCCTTCCAGGTTCAGCTTGACCAGGTCGCCCTCGGCCACCACCCCGTCTTTCGCTTCCCAAGAGCCGTACTTGTCGGCGATGCTTTGCAGCGTCTCTTCCACCTTGTCGTCCGGCACCGTGGGCTCTTGCCAGTCTACCTGGATGGAACGGTAGTCGCCCAGTTCCACTGTGGGCGGCAGGGGTACCCGCATCCGCAGCACCGGCGGATCGGACTCGCTCACCTCCTCCAGGACGCCAGCGGCAAACGGCTCGATCTCCGTCTCGTTCAGCGCCTGCTCGTAGAGGGTCGGGGCCAAGGCGTCCAGGGCCTCCTCCTGCACCGCTTCCTTACCGAACATGCTGATGACCATGTGGTAGGGGGCCTTCCCCTTGCGGAAGCCGGGCACGTTGGCCTTCTGAGAGATGCGCCGCGCCGCGGCCTTCATCGCCTTGTCCATCTCCCCGCTGTCAATCGCAATGTGCAGGAGGACTTCACGTCCTTCCGTCGGTTCTGTTGTGACCTTCAAAGCCTTGCTTTCTCCTTTCACGTTCCTGGCCCACGCCCGGCGGCATGGCTGAAGCATTATAGCACAACCTGCGGCCTGGCGCACAACTGCCCCCAGGGCCCGGGGCGCCGCCTACAACCCCTCCACGCGGTTGCGGAAGGCGATCTGCTCCAGCGGCAGGCGCTCGGGGCGCGCCTGTTCCCAGCCGATCTGCTTCTCGGTGAGCAACGGGCTCAGCGTCTGAGAGTGCCGACCCACCACTACCAGGGTAATGGCCGTGTATTCTTCCGGGATCCCTAAGATCTCCTTGACCCGTTCGTGGTTGTAGCCGCCGATGGGGTGGGCCACCAAGCCCAACTCTGTGGCCCGCAGGATGAGGAACGCTGTCCCCATGCCCACGTCGAACAAGGCGTATTCCCGTCCCTTGATCTGGCAGTCCAGGTCGCTCTTGGTAAACGGCACCACGATCATGGAGGCCTGCTGGACCCAGGTGTTGGTCTTGCTCAGCGCGCCGAACAGCTCCTGCAGCACAGCCGGAGCGTCCGCAAAGACGAAACGCCACGGCTGGTTGTTGAAGCACGAGGGGGCTAGCGAGGCCGCCTCGGCCAGGTCGCGCACCAACTCATCGGTGATCTCCACCGGGTCAAGCGAGCGGTAGGCCCGCCGGGTTTCGATCGCTTTGCGCACATCCACGGTGTTTCCCTCCCGGTCATCCCCTCGTCGCTCAGCACAGAGCCGTAATCCGAGGGCTTCGTCCTTTGCACGATTTACCGCCCCACCCCGCAACGTCAGGCGCAGGGCGTTGCGGTCAGTCCCGTCGGCGCAGCCACCACTGCACGCCGTTGAAAGCTGCCACCACCCCCAACCAGACCCCCACCAACACCAACAGGCCGCTGCCTCCTGGCAACGCCCCCGGCGCAGCCTGAGACCGCGCCGGGGGCTGGGCGGCCACGGCCGGCGGCGGGGCTGCTGCAGCCTGGGCCACCACAATGACCGGCGTGCCCGTGGGCCGCGGCGTCGGGGTGTCGGCCGGCGTGTGGGTGGCCGTAGGCGTGGGCGTCTCCGTCACCGTAGGCGTTGCCGTCGGCGTAGGCGTCTCCGTGGGGGTGGCGGTGGACGTCGGCATCTCGCTGGGCGTCGCCGTGGCCGTGGCCGGCGCAGGCGTGGCGGTGGGAGGCGCGGGTCGGGGCGTATCGGTAGGCAGCACGGACGGTGGGGCGCCCTCGTCTGGGTAGAGGGCGATCACATCCACGAAGATGTAGTTGCTGCCGGTGCTCTGGTTGTGATCCGTCAGGAAGAAGACGGTCATGTTGGGGCTTTGGGCGCGAGCCCGCACGTCGATGTTCAGGCCCGGCGGCTGGCGGTTCAGGATGCGGCCATCCCCCCAGTGCATGGGCCCCCAGACCACCGTGGGCGCGTTGGGGTCGGTGCCGCCGGTGGGGTCCAGCCCCAACTGCCGCCCAAAGGTATGGGGCACGTTGGGCCCGCCCCAGCCCACGCTGGCGCGGTAGCCAGCGCCGGGCGTCACCGTCACTTGGGTGTAGATGCCGGCTTTGAACGTCCCCCCATCGCTCCACATGCGCAGGCTGGGCGCGCCCCACACCGTATCGGTGTCTTGCATGAAGCTCAGGTCCCCGCTAAGGACGAACGCCGTCCAGCCGGTGGGGATCTGCCGAGGCGGGCTGCCGTAGAACGTGTCGAAGTCACAGACGTCCCGCGGGATGATGTTCGGTGGGTTGCAGGGGTCAGAAGCGGCGGCCGGCTGGGCCAGCCCCGCCCAGACGCCCCACGCCAATGCTGTCGCCAGCCCCAGCATCCCCAGAATTCGCTTTCGTCCGTGTGCCAATCTCGTCGCCTCCATTGGGATGGAGTATACCAGCTTCTGGGGCGACGGCAAAACCGAATGCCTACTCAGCCACGCCCGGCCCCACGAGCGCAGCGTAAGGGAATCGGCGGCATTGCGCCTAGATTGCGTCATGCAAACTGTCGACGATTCCGGTATGATAGGGTCAGTAGGTTGGCACAAGTTCGGAGCCCAAGGCGCGAGGGCTTCTCTTCCTCTCCTCCTTTGTTAAGAGAGCCGGGGTACCCCCGGCTCTCCTGGCGTCCAGAACCGCCGCCCACCTCCACCCCCTTTGAGCCGCACCTGAGGGTATGGTATAATCCCGTCCGATGACCATTCTCTCTGCTACCGGGCTCTCCAAGGCATATGGCGCGCAGGACGTCCTGCAGGACATCTCGTTCGCTGTCGAGGTGGGCGACCGCATCGGTCTGGTAGGCCGCAACGGTGAAGGCAAGACCACCCTGCTCAACCTGCTGGCCGGCCGCGAGGAACCCTCGACCGGCGAGATTCAGCGCGCCCGCGGCCTGACCTTCGGGTACATGACGCAGCACGCCGTCTTCGCCTCAGAGCACACCCTGTGGGACGAGATGCTCCCGGCCTTCGCCGCCTTGCTGGCTCTGCAGGCCGAGCTGCGCCGCCTGGAGATCGCCATGGCCGCAGCCTCCCAAGCCGACGAGGGCCTGCTGGCCCGCTATGGTGAGTTGCAGGAGCGCTTCGCCGACGCAGGCGGCTACACCTTCGAATCCCGTATCCGCCAGGTGCTCAGTGGGCTGGGCTTCGCCCCCCCCCGCTGGCAAGAGCCGGTCTCCCGCTTCAGTGGGGGCGAACAGACCCGCGCCGTGCTGGCCCGTCTGCTGCTGCAAGAACCGGACGTCCTTCTGCTGGATGAGCCCACCAATCACCTGGACCTGCAGAGCACCGAGTGGCTGGAAGGCTACCTTGAGGGGTGGAAAGGCACCTTGGTGATCGTCTCCCACGACCGCTACTTCTTGGACCGCCTGACGACCAAGACGTGGGAGCTGGCGTTCCGCGGCCTGGAGACCTACCGGGGCGGCTATAGCCAATACCTGACCCAGCGCAACGAACGCTCTCAACGCCGCCAGCGCCAGTGGGAGGCCCAGCAGGAGAGCATCCAGCGCACCGAGGAGTACATCCGCCGCTACATGGCCGGCCAGCGCAGCCGCCAGGCCAAGGGGCGCTTGCGTCGCCTAGAGAGGCTGGAGCGCCTGGCCCAGCCTCTGCAAGCCCGCACCATGGCTCTGGACCTGCAGACGGATCAGCGCAGCGGCGACCTAGTGCTGGAGGCCCTCAACCTGGAAGTGGGCTACCGCGATCGTCTGTCGGGCACCCGTCGTCTGCTGCGCATCCCTGAGATGCGCATCTTCCGCGGCGAGCGGGTAGCCCTTATGGGGCCCAACGGCTCCGGCAAGACCAGCCTCATCCGCACCCTGCTGGAGCAGATCCCTCCCCGGAGCGGCCGC
>JAAYZY010000292.1 GCA_012514615.1 Chloroflexota bacterium
CCGCGGTGGATGATGGCGTGTAAGGCCTGAGCCATGGCCACTGGGTGTTCGTGCTGCCAGACGTTGCGGCCCAAGTTGACGCCGATGGCTCCCCGCTGCATCCCGTCGTGGACGAAGGCGAAGACCTCCCGTTCTGTCTCGCACTTGGGGCCGCCGGCGATGACCACCGGCACCGGGCAACTCTCGGTAACCCGCTCGAACTGCTCGCACCAGTAGGTCTTCACCAGGTGCGCCCCCAGCTCTGCTGCGATGCGGCAGCAGAGGGCCAGGTAACGAGCGTCGCGCTTCTGCAACTCCTTACCCACCGCGGTGACGGCCATCACCGGGATCCCGAAGGGCTCGCACTCGTTCACCAGGGTGGCCAGGTTCAGCAGCGTCTCATGTTCGTAGGCGCTGCCCACGAAGATGGAGACGCCCACCGCTGCGGCGTTGAGACGGATCGCCTCTTGCACGGAGGTGGTGAGGGCCTCGTGGGCCAGGTCTTGGCCCACAATGCTGGTGCCGCCGGACACCCGCAGGATGATCGGCTTGGCGTGGTGCGGGTCGATGCAGTTCCGCAACACCCCTCGGGTCACGAACAGGGCGTCGCAGTAGGGCAGCAGCGGCTGGACCGTCTGGCCGGGCTTCTCCAGCTTCTGGGTAGGGCCCAAGAAGTAGCCGTGGTCAACCGGCAGGAAGAAGCAGCGGCCATCCGGCCCCAACACCTGCGCCATGCGGTTCTTCATCCCCCAATCCATCGCTGCACCCCTCCTCTGGGTTCGAGCGTCAGTCTTCGCGGTAGTGGCAGCCGTGGCTTTCTTTATGTTCCCAGGCGGCGTGGCCCACAATCAGGCCGGCCAACACGGCGTTGCGCAGGCCCACCAGCCCGTCGTTCAGACGGCTGGTGCGGTAGAAGCGATCAATCTCCCGCTGCAGGTTGGTCAGGTCGTCCAGCGCCCGTTCCAGGCGGCGGGTGGAGCGTACCAAACCCACGTAGTTCCACATGATGTGCTTGATGGTGACCATATCCTGGTGGATCAGGGCTGGGTCGGCCTCGTCCAGGCCGGTGTCGCGCCAGGGGGGGATGTCGTCGGGCTGGACGGGCCACGGACCCAGGTGCGCCGTGGCGTGCTGGCCGGCCCGCTTGCCCCAGACGACGCCCTCCAACAGGGAGGCGCTGCCCAGGCGGTTGGCCCCGTGAACGCCGGTGCACGAGACCTCGCCCACGGCGTAGAGGTTTTCCAGGCTGCTCTGGCCCACGGCATCAACCCAGACGCCGCCGCAGAAGTAGTGCGCGGCCGGCACCACCGGGATCAGCTCTTGGGTGATGTCCACGCCGTATTCCAGGCACTGGGCGTAGATGGTGGGAAGCGCTCCCGAATCTTCTCAGCCGGCATGGCCGAGCGTAGGTCCAGGTAGACCAGGTTGGCGCCGGTGTGCAGCATCTCTTGGTGGATGCTGCGGGCCACCACGTCGCGGGGGGCCAGGTCCTTCCAGGTGAGGTCGTAGCGCTGCATGAACGGCTGGCCCTGCTCGTTGACCAAGCGGGCTCCGGCGCCGCGCACCGTCTCGGAGATGAGGAAGCGCGGCATCCCTACCCGATAGAAAGCGGTGGGGTGGAACTGCACATACTGGGAGTTGATGACGCGGGCCCCGGCCCGGGAGGCCATGGCCACGCCGTCGCCCCGGGCGCGGTCTGGGTTGGTGGTGTGCAGGTAGATCTGGCCCAGGCCGCCGGTGGCCAGGATGGTCTTGCGGGCCAGGTAGGTTTGCACTTGGCCGCTGGCCTGGTTCAGCACGTAGGCCCCCACGCACGACGGCGGGTCGTAGACCGCCAGCCGGTTGCGGAAGTGGTGGGCCGGCGTCAGGAGGTCTACCGCGGTGCACTCGGTGAGCAGGGTGATGTTGGGGCGTCCCTGCAGCGCCTCCACCAAGCGCTGCTCGATGGCCTGGCCGGTGGCGTCGGCCACGTGCAGGATGCGATTGGTGGAGTGGGCGGCTTCGCGGGTGTAGGCCAGGCCGTTGTCGTCCAGGCGATCAAAGTCGACCTGGAGCTGTTCCAGCAGAACCTCCCGCACCAGGGCCGGCCCCTCGTGGGCCAGAATGCGCACCGCCTCTGGGTTGTTCATGTAGTCGCCGGCGCGCAGCAGGTCCTCCATCAGCAGCTCGGGGGTGTCGCCCGGCCCTTGGCCGATGATGCCGCCCTGGGCATACTGGGTGTTGCTCTCCCAGGGTTCGTCTGCGCCGGTGATGACGGTGACCCGCACGTTGGGGTTGTCAGAAGCGGTCAGGGCAGCCAGGCTGCCGGCCACGCCACAACCGATGACCAGGACATCGGTGAGGACGTGCTCAGGGTTGTTGGGAGTCATGGCGTTTCCTCTCTACAAGTTGAGCATGCGTTCCAGCGCCTTGTTGGCCCAGAAAGTCGTCTCGGCGGGAACGACGACCCGACCGGGCATGCGACCCTCTAGCAGGCCTTCCAGGGTGCGCAGCAGCGAGTCGGGGGTGATGCGGGCCATGGCGCCGCAGGTGGAAGCAGACAGGGGCACCACCAGTCGATCTGGGTAGCTCTTGGCCAACCGCTGCACCATGTGCACCTCGGTGCCGATGGCGAAGCGCGAGCCGGGCTTTCCCTCTTGCACGGCGCGGATGATGAACGAGGTGGAGCCGCTGAGGTCCGCGGCCTGCACCACATCGGTGGGGCACTCGGGATGTACGACAACGGTGATGGGGCCGTGCTTGGCCCGCACCGCGTCGACCTGGGCCACGGTGAACCGCGTGTGCACATGGCAGAAGCCTCGCCACACCACAATCTGGCAGCGCGCCCAATCTGGCGCTCCGCCGTCGGGGCGCAAGGGGTCCCACAGGCCGATCTCATCCATGGGGATGCCCAGCTTGAGGGCGGTGTTCTGCCCCAGCCAACGGTCAGGCAGGAACAGGATGCGCTTGCCGGCATCCAGCGCCCAGCGCAAGACGCTGTCGGCGTTGCCGGACGTGCAGACCGCGCCGTTGTAGCGCCCACACAGGGCTTTCACTTCGGCCAGGGAGTTCTGGTAGGTGATGGGGGCGAAGCCATCTGCCCCCCAAGCCGCCGCGGCGGCCTGCAGGGCTTGCTCTGCCTCCTCGGCGGTGGCCATGCCGGCCATGGGGCACGAAGCGGTGGCCGCCGGCAGCAGCACCGCCTGCTGGGGGGCGCAGAGCATGGCCGCAGTCTCAGCCATGAAGTCTACCCCACAGAAGACGATAACCTTGGCCGCCTTCTCGGCCGCGGCGGCCCGGGAGAGCTCCAGCGAGTCTCCCACGTGGTCGGCGAACTCCACGATCTCATCCCGTTGGTAGTGGTGGGCCAGGATCACCAGGTCCGACCCCAACTGCGCCTTGGCCCGGGCGATGCGCTCCAACACCTCGGGCGGCGTCCGCTCATCGAGCTCCGGACAAGTCTTCTCTTTCAACGGTTCGTCTCCCACCCCCACTGGGGAAAACGGCTCCAGGTCCAGGCTGATATCCAGGGCCTTGACGGAATGCGTCAGGGCGCCCACAGAGATGTAGTCCACCCCTGTCTCGGCGATCTGACGCACCGTGTCCATGTTCACCCCGCCGGAGGCTTCCAGCGGGACGCGGCCGGCTGTCAGGGCCACGGCCCGACGCATGGTGTCGGCGTCCATGTTGTCTAGCATGATGCGCTGGACCGGCGGCTGGAAGGCCAGCGCTTCCGCCAGCTCGTCCAGCGACTTGACCTCGACCTCCACGGCCAGGCCGCTTCGGTTGTGCCGCTGCACACGCTGCAGCGCCGCAGTGATGCCCCCGGCGGCGATGATGTGGTTGTCTTTCACCAGCACCATGTCGTGCAGGCCCAGACGGTGGTTCTGGCCGCCGCCCAGGGCCACGGCCCACTTGTCCAGCAAGCGCAGACCGGGCACGGTCTTGCGCGTGTCCAGGATCACCGCCTGGGTGCCGGCCACCGCCTCAACGTAGCGGTGGGTGGCGCTGGCGACGCCGGACATGCGCTGCAGGAAGTTCAGGGCGGTGCGCTCGCCGCTGAGGATGCCGACGGCTGAGCCTTCCACGGTGGCCAGAGGCTGGCCCGCGTGGATGGCCTCGCCGTCCTGCACCAGGGGCTTCAGGCGGATGCGAGGGTCCACCTGGCGGAAGACCTCGGCGACCACGGCCAGGCCGGCCACCACCCCCTCAGCCTTGGCCAGGAAGACGCCGCGGGCCGGGAGCCCCGGCGGAAGGGTCCATTGGCTGGTCACGTCGCCAGGCCCCAGGTCTTCGGCCAAGGCCAGGCGCACTGCGGTTGTCATGGCTTGCTTCAGTTCAGGGTTGAGGGACATGCGCTTGGCTGCCCACCTCGTTTCATGAGAGTGCTCAGTGTGGGCAGTGTACCACACTTCGGGGGCGAAGACAAGGCCACAGGGAGATGGGCGGCCCCGCCCGGGCGGCAGGGCCGGTCCGTGGGGCGACCTTGCGCCCCTGCCCGCACACGCCATGCCGCGGGCGCCGATCCTACCTGCGCCCGACGGCCCGCGCTTGTCGCCGAGCCTTTCTTGTGCCATAATGGAAGCCGCTGACGCTCATGCACACACCCCCTGAAGGAGGTTCCGCCGTGAAAGGCAGAAAGCTGTTGATGATCCCGGGCCCCATCGAGTTCGAGCCAGCGGTGCTGGCCGCCATGGCCCAGCCCACCACCAGCCATGTGGCCCCGGACTTCGTCGAGTGTTTCGGCCGCGCCCTGGACCAGATGCGGGAGGTCTTCCTCTGCCCCGATGGGCAGCCGTTTGCCGTGGCCGGCTCCGGCACCTTGGCCATGGATATGGCTGCCAGCAACCTGGTGGAGCCGGGCGACAGGGTGTTGGTGGTGAACAGCGGCTACTTCAGCGACCGCTTTGTCGACATCTTTACCCGTTACGGGGCGAAGGTCAAGTCGCTGTCCGCTCCCCTGGGGGAGGCGCCCACGGCCGAGCAGGTGCGGGCGGCCTTGGCCAAGGAGGACTACCGCCTCCTGGCCGTGACCCACGTGGATACCTCCACCGGCGCGGCCACCGATGTGCGCGGCATGGCCGCGGCCGCCCGGGAAGCCGGCGCCTTGAGCGTGGTGGATGGCGTCTGCGCCACCGCCGGCGAGGAGATGCGCCAGAGCGACTGGGGGGTGGATGTCTACCTGACCGCCTCGCAGAAGGCGATCAGCGTGCCGCCGGGCCTGGCCCTGCTGGTGGCCAGCCCCCGGGCCCTGGAGCGCTTCCGCGGACGGCGCACGCCGGTGGCCAGCTACTACTCCGACTGGTCGCTCTGGCTGCCCATCATGGAAGCCTACCAAGAGCGGCGGGCGGCCTACTTCGCCACGCCCCCGGTGAACCTGGTGGCGGCGCTGGAGGTGAGCCTGGGGCAGATCCTGGCTGAAGGGATGGAGGCGCGCTTCCGACGCCATCGCCTTCTCAGTGAGATGTGCAAGGCGGCCATGGGGGCTCTGGGCCTGCAGCTGGTGGCCAAGCCCGGCTTCGAGGCCGCCACCCTCACCGCGCCCTACTACCCGGCCGGCGTGGACGCCAGCCTGTTGGGGCACGTGGGCAAGGCCGGCGTCATCCTGGCCGGCGGGCTGCACCCAGAGATCAAGTCGCGCTACTTCCGCATCGGGCACATGGGGCCCAACACCCCGGGCGACGTGATCACCACCGTGGGCGCCATCGAAAGCGGACTGGCCGCGGCTGGCTACCGCTTCGAGCCTGGCGCGGGGGTGGCAGCGGCCCAGGGCGTGCTTCTGGATCGCGCGGCCTGAGCGGAGGTGGAGGGCAAGCCATGGGTGGCTTGGAGCCGTACTACGAGGAGATGCTGCGCTGCACCCGCTGCGGGTACTGTCAGGCAGCCTGCCCCACTTTCGAGGCCCTGCACGAAGAAGGGGCCACGGCTCGGGGGCGAGTGCAGCTCCTGCGGGCGGTGGGTGAGGGGCTGCTGCCCCTCACCGCGGCGGTGGGCGAGCGGCTGTGGCGTTGCCTGGACTGCCGCTCCTGCACCTTGCACTGCCCCGGCGGCGTGCGCCTGGACCAGATCTTCGCCCGCGCCCGCCAACACCTGGCGGGCACCGCGGCCTTCCCTCAGAGCCTGTGGGAGCTGAACGACCGTGTCTGTCAGCGCCACAACATCTCCGGCGAAGACAATGCCGCTCGCCTGCTGTGGCTGCAGAACATGATGGGCGAAACGGTGGCGGCCCAGCAGGCCGAGACAGCCTTCTGGGTGGGCTGTGTGGCCGGCCTCTACCCCATGGTGTACGACATCCCGCAGTCGTTCAGCCGTATGCTACACTCCTTGGGCGAGCCGTTTGTCATCCTAGGCGGCGAAGAATGGTGCTGCGGTTACCCGCTTCTGTCGGCAGGGCTGCCGGCCGACGGGCTGGTGGCCCACAACATGGAGGCGCTGCGGGCCCGGGGCGTGCGACGCCTGCTGACCACCTGCCCTTCCTGTCTCCACGCCTGGCGCAGCGCCTACCCCCAGGGCGAGTTTCAAGTCTTGCACGCGGTGGAATACCTGGCTCAGCTGGCCGGAGCCGGGCGCATCCCGTGGGCCGAAGCCGATCCGTTGACCGTAACCTTCCACGACCCCTGTGACCTGGGACGAAAGGAAGGGGTCTACGACGCGCCGCGCCAGGTGCTGGCAGCGATGCCCGGGGTGGAGCTGCGGGAGATGAGCGACCACGGCCCCGCCGCCATGTGCTGCGGAGGCGGCGGGAACCTGGAGTCGGTGGACGTGGAGCTCTCCCGGGCCATTGCCGACATGCGTCTGGCCCAGGCCCAGGCCACCGGGACGCAAGCCATCGTCACCGCTTGCCAGCAGTGCCAACGCACCTTGGCCATGGCGGCGCGCCGGGGGCGGGTACGCCTGCGGGTGTGGGACCTTAGTCAGCTGGTGTGGCAGCGCATGGCCCGGCCAGGGGGAGGGGAGCGGTGAACCAAGCGCAGTTGATCGAGGCGCTGGGGGCCCTGGTGGGTCCCCAGCACGTGCTGCACAGCCCTGAAGACCTCTACCTCTACGGCTACGATGCTTCGCTGGACCGAGGCGCACCGCAGGCGGTGGCGCTGCCCGGCTCGGCGGAGGAAGCGGCGGCGGTGATGCGCCTGGCCCATGGGGAGAACTTGCCGGTAACGCCCCGGGGCGCTGGCACCAACCTCAGCGGCGGCTCCGTCGCGGCTGCGGGCGGCATCGTCTTGGCCCTCAGCCGTCTGAATCGCATCTTGGAGATCGATCTGCCCAACCGCTGCGCCCTGGTGGAGCCAGGCGTCTTCAACCTGACGCTGCAGAAGGCCGTGGCCCCCCACGGTTATCTGTTTGCCCCAGACCCGGCCTCGCAGAAGGTCTCTACCTTGGGCGGCAACGTGGGCGAGAACAGTGGTGGGCCCCACTGCCTGAAGTACGGCGTGACGCTGAACCATGTGCTGGGCATGGAACTGGTGCTGCCGGACGGCGAGACCGTCTTCGTGGGCGGCAAGGCGCCGGACCGGCCCGGGTACGACCTCACCGGGCTGCTGGTGGGCTCGGAGGGGACGCTGGGCATCGCCACCAAGATCCTGGTGCGGCTCACCCCGCAGCCGGAGGGCGTGCGCACGCTGCTGGCCCTGTTCGATGACCTGGGGTCGGCTGGGCGCACCGTGTCGGCCGTCATTGCTGCTGGCATCATCCCGGCCACCTTGGAGATGATGGACCACACCGTCATCCAGGCGGTGGAGCGGGCCACCCACGCTGGCTTGCCGCTGGATGTGGCCGCGCTGCTCATTGCCGAGGTGGATGGCCTGCAGGACGAGCTGGACGAGCAAGCGGCGCAGATCACGGCTATCTGCCAACAGCAGGGGGCGCGGGAGGTGAAGGCGGCCCACAGCCAGGCAGAGCGCGACGCTCTTTGGGCGGGCCGGCGGGGCGCCTTTGGGGCCTTGGGCCAGCTTGCCCCCAGCTACCTGGTGTTGGATGGCACCGTGCCCCGCACCCGCCTGCCGGAGGCGTTGGAGCGAGTGGCGGAGGTGGGCCGGCGCTACGGTCTGGCCATCGGCGATGTCTTCCACGCCGGCGACGGCAACCTGCACCCGCTGATCCTCTTCGACCCCCAAGAGCCAGGCATTCTGGAGAAGGTGCGCGCCGCCGGGGCGGAGATCCTCCATGCCTGCGCCGACCTGGGTGGAACCATCACTGGCGAGCACGGCATCGGCCTGGAGAAGATCGAGGCCATGCCGCTGATTTTCAGCCCGGCCGATCTGGAGGCGATGTGGGCGGTGAAGAGGGCCTTGGACCCGGCTGGTGTGGCGAACCCGGGCAAGGTGCTGCCGCCCCGCCCCCCACAGCAGGAGGTGGCCGCATGAACCCGGCCGACGGCAACCTTGCCCAGGTGCGGCAGGCCGCGCCCGGGGTGGCCTGGTTGGAGGCCCCGGCCGACCTGGCCGCCTATGCGGTGGACGGGTTGACGCCGCGCCTGGCGGCTCGGCCCCACACCCCCCGCCAGGCGGCTGAAGCGCTGGCCGCGGCTGCTGGGGCTGGTTGGGCTGTGGTCCCCTGGGGCGGTGGAACCCACATGGCGGTGGGTCAACCGAGGCGCCGCCTGGACCTGGCTCTGGACCTGCGGTCCCTGCATGGCATCTCCGAGCACGACCGCGACAACCTGACGGTGACGGTGCAGGCTGGCTGCACCCTGGCTGCGCTGCAGGGGGCGCTGCGGGCGGCCAGACAGTGGCTGCCGTTGGAGGCCCCCGACCCGTCCCGCGCCACCGTGGGGGGCGTTTTGGCGGCCAACACCTCGGGCCCCCGGCGGCTGCGCTACGGCACCGCCCGAGACCTGGTGCTGGGGCTGGAGGTGGCTTTGCCCAACGGCGAGCTCATCCACCCCGGCGGCAAGACGGTCAAGAACGTGGCCGGCTACGACCTGAGCCGCCTGTTCATCGGCGCATGGGGCACGCTGGGGGTGCTCACCGCGGCCACCTTCCGCCTGGTGCCGCTGGCCCTACGCAGCAGCACCGTCTGGGCGTCGTTTGCCCACCCAGACGAGGCCTTCGCCTTTGCCCAAGCCCTCTGCGGCTCTCGGCTGGGGCTGGCGGCCGTGGAGGTGATCTCTGCCCCTCTGGCGGGGCTGCCGCCGACAGCGGGCGCGGCGCTGTGGGTGGCCACCCTGTGGGAAGGTTCTGAGGCGGCTGTGCGTCGAGCGCTGCGGGAGGCGCCGACCCTGGCCCAAGGCGCGTTGGCCTTGGGGGAGTTGACCGGGCCCGCTCATGACGCCCTGTGGACGGCGCTGGCCCGCAACGGCTTGGGGCAAGGCGGGCCGGGGTCGCCCCTGCTGCGGGTGGGCGCGCCGCCGTCCCGCCTGGCTGAGGCGTGGCGCTTGCTGGAATGCGCCTCATTTCGGCAAGTGCGAGGGGGCAGCGGGCTGCTCTACGCCGTGTGGCCTGCCGCGGAGGCAATGCCCCTGGCAGCCTGGCGGGCAGAGCTGGCTCAGTGGGGAGGCTACCTGGCGCTGGAACGGGGGCCGCTGCCGCTGCGCCGCGCGGAGTGGGTGTGGGGGCCAGCCGATGCCGCCGCCAGGCCTATGCGGGCCCTGAAGCAGGCGCTGGACCCACGCGGTTGCCTGAACCCCGGCCTGCTGGGGGAGGACCTGTGACGAGGGCGGTGGAGTATGACCGGGTTGCTGCCAGCTGCGACGAGCGCTATCGGCGCTCGCCGCTGACCGGTGTGGAACAGGCCTTGCGTGGGCTGATGGAGCGCCGCTCTGCCCGCCGCGTGCTGGATGTGGGCTGCGGCACCGGCTACCTGACGGCGCGGGTGGGCGATGGCCGAGCCGCGCTCTGGGGGGTGGACGCCTCTCAGGGGATGCTGCGGCAGGCGTTGCGTCGCGGCGGCGGGCCAACCTGGCTGCAGGGCCAGGCCAAGGCGCTGCCTGTGGCGTCTGGAGCGGTGGACCTGCTCTGCTGCGTCAACGCCCTGCACCACTTCGCCGATCGACCGGCGTTTCTCAGGGAGGCCTGGCGAGTGCTGCGGCCGGGCGGCGCCCTGGCTCTGGTCCTCTCCGACCCCCGGGAGGCGCAGGACTGCGTCTACACCTACTTCCCTGAGACTTGGCAGATCGATCTGGAGCGGCTGGCCGCGGTGGGGTTCGTGGAGCGCCAGGCCCCTTGTGTGCAGCAGATCGAAGATGACAAGCTGGGCCGGGCTATCGAGACAAGCTACTTCCTGAACAAGGCGTCCTGTTCGCAGCTGATTTTGCTCTCCGAAGACGCCTACCAGCGGGGGCTGGCGCGCATCGGCGCGGCCCTGGCACCAGGCGAGGCGCAGGGCGCGCCGCCGGTCTTCCCGGTGCGGCTGTCTTTGCGCTTGGTCTCTGGGCGGAAGCCCGCCTAGCGGGCAAGAGGAGGGGGCCTGATGAGCTACCGACGAGGTCTGTTGGCTGGGATGCTGGCTGCCTTGGGGGGCGCGGGGGTGTGGTGGAACCGAGGCGCGTTGCGCAGCGGGGCCTTGCGCCTGCTGTTGCCCTTCTTGCAGCCCAACCCCGGCCGCCAGCGCGGCCTGCTGGCGCGGTTTGGGCTGAACCCGCCGCCTTGGCTGTGGATCACCTTGGAGGCTGACCTGGGGCCGACGCTGAGCGGGGTCATCGGCCAGCCGGTGGAGGCGGTGGCCTACTCCCGCTTCGGGGGCTTCCCCCTGGGCCGCGGGTACAGCGAGTTTCACAACCCCGATTCGCCTTACTACCAGGTCTGGCTGGGCGCCTACGCCGTGTTCGACGGCCCGGGCATGCGCCATTTCGGCTTCGACGAAGAAGGCCAGGTGCTGCAGCAGGGGGCCTTGGACGTGTTGGAGGCCGATCAGCGGCTGGTCTACCGGGGCGCGGGGTGCCCCCGCCGCTTTGATGATGGCCGTCGCGTGCACCTGCGGGCCGACCTGCAAGTGGAAGCGGTGGAAGAGCGGGGCGTCGCCTGGTGGCGGCTTTCCGGCGAGGCCGGCACTTGGTCGTCGTACCACCGCGGTGTGCACCCAGAGGGGCGTTGGCACCACCCCTGGATCTACGGGGAGGTGCCGCTGCAGGCCAACCACCCGGTGGAAGACTGGCACCCTCTGGTCTACCGTGGCGAGTTCTGGGTGCGTTACGAACCGCGCTGGTCGCTCACCTGCGCCAAGTTCTTCATCTACCCCGAATACACCAACGTCTACGGCAACCGTATCGCTCGTTCCGCTGAGCTGGTGCCGGAGCTGCGCCGTCTGTTGGGGGCCATGGATTTCGCTCATGCCTGACGCGCTGGGGGGTGGACCGCAGATGATCCGATTGGTGGACCTCAGCAAGGTCTACCGCGAAGCCGGCCGCAGCCGGGTGGTGTTGGATGGCGTCACCGAGACGTTCCCGGCCGGGCGGGTATCGGCTCTGTTGGGACGCAGCGGCAGCGGCAAGAGCACCTTGCTCAACCTCATCGCTGGTCTGGATGTTCCCACCGACGGCGAGGTGCGCATCAACGGCACGGCCCTCACGGCGCTGGGAGAGCGGGAGCGCACCCTCTTCCGACGGCGGCATATCGGCTTCGTCTTTCAGTTCTTCAACCTGATCCCCACCCTGAGCGTGCGGGAGAACGTGCTTCTGCCGCTGGAGCTGGCCGGCGCCCCGCCGCGCCAAGCCCAGGCCGCCGCCGGGGCCATGCTGGAGGCGGTGGGGCTGGCCGGCCGGGATGGCGATTTCCCCGACCAGCTCTCCGGCGGCGAGCAGCAGCGGGTGGCCATCGCCAGGGCGCTGGTGCACGACCCCCTGCTGGTGCTGGCCGACGAGCCCACCGGCAACCTGGATGCCGCGACCGGCGCGCAGGTGTTGGACCTGCTGGAGCGTCTGACGCGGCAGGCGGGCAAGACGATGCTCATCGCCACCCACAGCGGGGAGGTGGTGCGGCGGGCCGATCACGTCTGGTGCATACGCGACGGCAAGCTGGTGGCCGAAGGCCAGGGCTGCGAGTTTGCGCGCTAGAGCGTCTGCGCCGGTTGGGGGGGCTTGCCCATGAGGCGCGGCGGGCCCTTGTCCCTCTCGCCATCGCTGCTTGCAGTGAGCCTGCGGGCCCTGCTGCGCCGCCCCTGGCTCAGCCTGCTGTGCGTGATGGGGGTGGCCCTGGGTGTGGCGGTGGTCATCTCCATCGACCTGGCCAACGCCAGCAGCAGCCGCGCCTTCACCCTGGCTACGGAAAGCGTCACCGGGCGCGCCACCCACCAAGTGGTGGGCGGGCCATTGGGCGTCCCCGAAGAGGTCTACCGCCGCCTGCGGGTGGAGCACGACGAGCGGCTCATCGCCCCGGTGGTGGAAGGCTACTTGCTGCTGCCACAGTTGGGCCCAGGGAGCTTCCGGCTGCTGGGTCTGGACCCCTTCGCCGATGCCCCGTTCCGCAGCTACCTGGATGTGGGGGCGGACGCCCCGCTGGAGACGCTGGTGCCGCTGCTGGTGGAGCCAGACACGGTGCTCCTCTCCAGCGACTTGGCGGCCAGGGCTGGCCTGGCCCCCGGTGCGCATTTGCGGACCGGCAGCGGGCAGACCTTGCGGGTGGTGGGCCTGCTCTCACCAGAGGACGAGTTCAGTCGGCAGGCGTTGGGAGATCTGTTGGTGGCCGATGTGGCTACGGCTCAGGAGGCGCTGGGCCAGGTGGGCTACCTGAGCCGCATCGATGTGTTGGCCCCGGCCGCCGCCGAGGACGCGGAGGCCCGACTGACGCGCCTGACGGCTGCCTTGCCGGCCGATGTGCAGCTGCTGAGCGCCGACGTACGCAACCAGTCGGTGGAGCAGCTCACCGCCGCCTTCGAGCTCAACCTGACGGCCCTCAGCCTGTTGGCGCTGGTGGTGGGTACCTTCCTCATTTACAACACCATGACCTTCTCGGTGGTGCAGCGCCGCCGCACCCTGGGCACGCTGCGTGCGCTGGGCGTCACCCGGGGCGAGATCTTCGGGATGATCTTGGCTGAGGCGGGGTTGCTGGCGTTTCTGGGCAGCCTGCTGGGGCTGCCGCTGGGGGTGCTGTTGGGGCGGGGCACGGTGGCCCTGGTCACGCAGACGGTCAACGACTTCTACCTCACCATCGGGGCGCAGGAGGCGGTCGTGCCAGCATCGGTGCTGGCCAAGGGGGCGGGCCTGGGGCTCCTGGCGGCGCTGACGGCGTCGGCTCTGCCTGCCTGGGAGGCCACGTCCATCCCACCGTCCGGCGCCTTGCGCCGCTCTTCGGTGGAGGGGCGCACCCGACACATGATCCCTTTGGTGACGTTGGCTGGTCCGCTCTTCCTGCTGTTGGGTGTGGCGTTTCTGGCTTTGCCCGGCCGCGGCCTCTTCGTCAGCTTCGGCTCGGTGGTGGCGGTGGTGCTGGGGTTCGTCTTCCTGACGCCGTCGCTCACCCTGCTGGCGGGGCGGGCCATGGCTGCGCCCCTGGGCCGATTGCTGGGCCCCCTGGGGCGCATGGCTCCCCGGGGCGTCAGCAGCGCCCTCAGCCGCACCGCCCTGGCCATCGCTGCCCTCATGGTGGCGGTTTCGGTCTCCATCGGCGTGGGCCTGATGATCAACGCCTTCCGGGTGACCGTGGACCGCTGGCTGGAGGTGCTGCTGCAGGCGGACCTGTTCGTCTCGGCCTCCGGGGCCACGGCGGGGCCGCCCACCGTGCCGTTTGAGGCCAGCCTGCAGGCGCGCCTGGCCGCGCTGCCTGGCGTGGATCTGGCCGAAGCCTTCCGGGGCACGCGGGTGGAAAGCCCCGACCTTGGCCCGGTCTACCTGGTGGGGGAAGAGTGGACCTCGCCGCGCCCGCCCCAGCGCTTCGTCTGCGCGGTGGGCGGCGCGGCCCGCGCCCAGGCGGCCCTGGCCGACGGGGCGGTCTTCATCTCCGAGCCGCTGGCCTACCGCCAGGGCCTCACCTGCGGCGACCAGGTGAGGCTGCTGACGGAGGCTGGGCCGCAGACCTTCCCGGTGGTGGGCGTCATCTACGACTACTCCACCGACCAGGGGCTGATCCTCATGGACTTGGCCCGCTACCGTGCCTTGTGGAGCGACCCTTGGGTGACCTCCGTCTTTCTCTACTTCGCCCCGGGGCAAGACGCCGACGCCCTCCGGCAGCAAGTGCGGGAGGTGGTGGGGGGCGCGACGGCGACGACGGGCCAGCCAGTGCAGGTTCGCTCCAACCGCGCCCTGCGGCAGGCCGGGCTGACCATCTTCGACCGCACTTTCGCCATCACCCGCGCCCTGCAGCTGCTGGCGGTGGTGGTGGCCTTCATCGGCATCCTCAGCGCGCTCATGGCCCTGCAGTTGGAGCGCACCCGGGAGCTGGGTACCCTGCGGGCCATCGGCCTGACGCCGGGCCAGCTCTGGGGGCTCACCCTGCTGGAGACGGGCCTCATGGGCGCGCTGGCTGGCCTGCTGGCGGTGCCCACCGGCCTGAGCTTGGCGGCCATCCTGGTGCAGGTCATCAACCGCCGCTCTTTCGGCTGGAGCATCCGCTTCGCCGTGGTGCCTGAGCCGGTGGTGCAAGCGCTGTTGGTGGCCCTGGCGGCGGCGCTCCTGGCTGGGCTCTACCCGGCCTGGCGGCTGCTGCGGCTGCCCCCGGCCGAGGCGGTGCGGGATGAATAGGCGGCTGTGGCTGGCGGCCGGGCTCTGCGTCCTGGCGGCGGCGGTTGCCCTGGCGTTCTGGTGGGCGCAGCAGCAGGTTCCGCCGGCAGTGCAGGCTCGCCTGGGGGCTACGGTTGGCGCCGACATCAGCGGCTTCGCTCGGGTGGAGGGGCCGTGGCCCCTGGCTTTCCCGGCCGACCACGGGCCGCACCCCCAGTACCAGACCGAATGGTGGTACTACACCGGCAACCTGGAAGGCCCGGCCGGCGAGGCCTTCGGCTTCCAGTTGACCTTCTTCCGCCGCGGCCTCACGCCCGGAGAGACGCAGCGCCCGTCGGCTTGGGGCGGCAACCAAGTCTACTTCGCCCACTTCGCCCTCACCGACGGGGCTGCCGGCAGCTTCACCGCCGCCGAGCGCTTCAGCCGCGGCGCGGCCGGCCTGGCCGGCGCCCAGGCCACGCCGTTCCGTGTCTGGCTGGATGGCTGGTCGGTGGAGGCGGTGAAGGGGGATGTGGTGCGTCTGCGGGCGGCCCACGGCGACCGGGCTCTGGACCTGACCCTGACGCCCCAGAAGCCGCCGGCGGCCCATGGGGGGAACGGCTTCAGCCCCAAGAGCGCCGCGCCGGGCAACGCCTCGGTCTACTACTCCCTGTCTCGCCTGGCAGCCGCGGGCCAACTGACGGTGGGGGGGCGCACCCTGACGGTGAACGGCGCCGCCTGGATGGACCATGAATGGAGCACCAGCGCCCTGGGGACGGGCCAGGTCGGCTGGGACTGGTACTCCCTGCAACTGGACGATGGCTGGGAGGTGATGTTCTTCCAGATCCGTCTGGAAGATGGGCGCGTGGAGCCGGTTTCCAGCGGCAGTCTGGTGGCTCCCGATGGCACGGTGCAGCCCCTGCGTCGGGAGGAGCTGCGCCTGGAGGTGCAGCGGATGTGGCAGAGCCCCCACAGCAGGGCTCGCTACCCGGCGGTCTGGCTGCTGGAGGCGCCAGCCCACGGCCTGAGGTTGACGGTGGAGCCGCTCCTGGCCGACCAGGAGCTGAACCTCTCCTTTGTGTATTGGGAAGGGGCCGTGCAAGTCAGCGGCAGCCACAGCGGGCAAGCGGTGAAGGGCCGGGGCTACGTGGAGCTCACCGGCTACGCCCACTCCATGCAGGGGGAGTTCTAGCCCCGCCTACTCCTCCCACGGCGGGGCGTCGTCGTCTTCCTCGTCCGGGGGCAGCAAGACGGCGCGAGACTGGCTGCCTTCTTCTGGCGGGCCGACGATCCCCTCGTCTTCCATCTGGTCGATGATGCGGGCGGCGCGGGTATAGCCGATGCGCAGTCGGCGCTGCAGCAGCGAGATGGAAGCTCGGCCGGTCTCTCGCAGCACCTCCAGGGCGCGCTCGTACATGTCGTCTCGGGCGGGGCCGCTCGGCGCCGGCGGGGTCATGTCGCTCCAGAGCGGCTGCTGCACGGCCTGGGCTGGGATCTGGGCGGCCGCGCCGTCCACCGTGTGGATCCCTTTCCAGTGGCGCACCAGGCGCTGCAGCTCCGCATCGGAGACGTAGCAGCCCTGCAGTCGCACCAGTTGAGCCACATCCGGGGCCATGAAGAGCATATCGCCCTTGCCCAACAGCTTCTCGGCCCCCGGCGTATCCAAGATGACCCGCGAGTCGACCTGTGAAGAGACGGCGAAGGCGATGCGCGCCGGGAAGTTGGCCTTGATGAGCCCGGTGACCACGTCCACGCTGGGGCGCTGGGTGGCGATGATCAGGTGGATGCCGGTGGCCCGGGCCATCTGCGCGATGCGGCAGATGGATTGCTCCACCTGTTCCGGGGCGGCCATCATCAGGTCGGCCAGTTCGTCGATGATGATGACGATGTAGGGCAGGGGCGTCTCGCCCCGGCGTACGGCGCCCTCGTTGTAGGCGTCCAGGTGGCGAGCCTTGGCCTCGTTGAAGAGGCGGTAGCGGCGCTCCATCTCTCTGGTGGCCCACTGCAGCACCCCCACCACCCGTTCCAGGTCCACCACCACCGGCGAAAGGAGGTGGGGGATGCCGTTGTAGGGAGTCAGCTCTACCATCTTGGGGTCCACCATGAGCATGCGCAGGCGGGCTGGGCTGTTGTTGGTGAGCAGGCAGGCCACGATGGCGTTGATGCAGACCGACTTGCCTGAGCCGGTGGCCCCGGCGATGAGCAGATGGGGCATGGAGCCCAGGTCGGCGAAGGCCGGGCGGCCAGAGACATCCTGCCCCAGGGCGATCTTGAGGGGCGAGCCGAAGTTGCGGAACTCTTCGGTGTCGATGACGCTGCGCAGCGAGACCAGGGCCATCTGGTGGTTGGGTACCTCGATGCCCACGTAGGGCCGCCCGGGGATGGGCGCTTCCACCCGGATGGGCGAGGCCGACAGGGCCAGGGCCAGGTCGTTGGTCAGCGCCTTGATCTGCGAGACCTTCACCTTGCGCAGCTTGCCGTCTTTGGTCTTGCGCTCCAGGAACCCCGGTTCCACGCTGAACTGGGTGACAGTGGGCCCGATGTTCACTTCTTTTACGGTGACCGGCACGCCGAAGCTACGCAGGGTGTCTTCGATGATCCGTTCGCGCTTGCGGATCTCAGCGTGGCTGATCTCTTCCGACGAGATGTCTTCGAAGATCTGCTCGGCCGCCGGGAGCTGCCAGTGCTCTGCGCCGCCGATGATGCGGGTGGGCGTGGGTGGGGCGATGGGGGCCGCCGCGCCCGGCCGGGAGCGCGCCCCGTTCACCAGCACCGATTCGCGCTTGCCGTTGCTGGCCGGCGCAGGGCGCGGCGGCGCGGGGGCGGCCGGCGCAGGTTCAGCGGCGCGCTGGATCAGGCGGGAGATGGGCCCGGCTTCCAGGGCCTCGTCCCCATCGTCGAAGGGCGGCGGGCCGGAGGCCGCCTGGGGCAGGGAGACCCGCGGCAGCCGGCCAGTGGCGTCGCGCAGCCACAGCAGAGCATCGGCCAGCGAGAAGCGCGCTACCCAGAGCGCGGCCAGCAGGATAAGTGCAGCCAGCAGGATGATGGAGCCCCAGAAGCCCAGGGCCACGAACAGCGGACGGCTGAGGGCCGCCCCCAGGTAGCCGCCGCCCAAGCCCTGGCGGGCCAGCTCGGTGAGCGATTCTGGGGTCTGGACGGTGGGGATCGGCCAGACCAGGTGGGCCAGGGTGAGGAAGAGCACCGCCAGCGCAGCGACCCCGCCGATGAAGCCCCAGTCGACGCCAGGCTCCCGCCCCAGGCCGCGCAGGATGGCCCAGATGCCTGCCGCGCCCAGGGAGATCGGCACGGCGTAGACCCCCAACCCCACCAGGCGGCGCAGGAACTGCACCCACGCCTCGGTTACGGCGCCGCGGTTCCACGAGACCAGGCTCAGCAGGGTGATGAGCGCTAGGAGGAGCAGAACCACCCCCAGCACCTCACCTCGCAGCAGCGACTGGAGGGCGCCCCAGTTGGGCGCGGCGCTCTTCTTCTTGCTCTTGCGCTTCTGCTTGGCCACGGCCGGCGCCTCTCTTGTCCGTGCAGGTCTCCGTCTTCCATAGAACACTTGTACTTGGCCCATTATACCACAGGAACGCCCATGGGGGAACTGCGCCGCCGGCAGGGGCAAGCCCGGGTGCGCCTTCGTGGCCCTTGGGCGAGTGTGGTATAATCGCCGTGCGGGCGTGGGCCGGGCTGCCCCGCCGCCATGACCTTGCTGATACCTGGGCCTGATGGCCTCAGAGGGAGTATTCCATGCTGCGCAACCTATTGAACAAAGTGATCGGCGATCCCAACGAGCGGGAGGTGCAACGGATGCAACCTCTCGTGGAGCAGATCAACGCCCTGGAGCCGGAGTTCCAAGCCCTGGCCGACGACGCCTTCCCCGCCCTCACCGCGGAGTTCCGCGGGACCATCCGCCAGGAGACGGAGCGGGAGCGCCAGGAGTTGGAGGCGCTGCGGGCCCAATGGGAGGAGGCCGCCCAGGCGGACGAACAAGACCGCCTGCAGCGGGAGATGAAAGAGGCTGACGCCCGCCTGCGCAAGGCCGAGAACGGCGTGTTGGATGCGCTGCTGCCGCGGGCCTTTGCCGCGGTGCGGGAAGCCGCCCGCCGCACCGTGGGCATGCGGCACTTCGATGTGCAGCTCATCGGCGGCATTGTGCTGCACCAGGGCAAGATCGCTGAGATGAAGACCGGCGAAGG
>JAAYZY010000293.1 GCA_012514615.1 Chloroflexota bacterium
AACCCGCCCACCAAGACGTGCTGGGCGTTGGCCTTGCCCCCGCCGGAGCTCAGCACCTCTTCGCCGTCCAGGGTCCAGACCATGGGGCCGGGCCCCTCCATCTCCAGGGTGTACTCCCCGTAGGCCGGCACCAGCAGCGCCCCGCTCCAGCGGACGGTGAACGGCGTCTGCAGTGGCGTACCGTCGCTCCAGTTGAAGGCGATCTCGGGATCACGGCGAGTGATGGCCGGCTGTCCGCTGGCGTCGACGCCGCTGCGGTAGACGCCGGTGACGCCCTGCACCTCGGCGAGCTGCCGTGCCGGCACGCGCACCGAGAGGAACAGGGGGAGGCCGTAGCGGTCGCGGTGGAAGTGCATCTCCGACCCCGGGTAGAAGCGGGTGAAGAGCGAGAGCGTCTTCTCCCCCACTGGGTCCAGGATGAACAAGGCGTCCCGGCCGTCTGGGTCGTGCACCGGCAGATGCTGGGCCAGGTTCAAGACGGTGTACTCCGGGTCGCCGGCAATGAAGTGGACGGCCGAATGGCGCTGGTATTCCTGGGCCAGGAAGACGCGGGGGGCGTCTTCCAAGCTTGAGAGGTAGCGCCCGATGGCCGACTCGCTGGGGCTGTAGGCGGCCCACACCTGCGGGTGCACCGCCTGCACCGCGAAGTAGGTGTGGACATTGCCCGCGCCGGTCGCCAGAGTGACGAGGGCCAACGCTCCGCCCAGGAGCGCCTGCCCCCGTCCTTTCCAGGCAGCCTGGAAGGCGCTCCACAGCCGCTCCACCACGGCGGCGGCCAGCAGGTAGAAGAGCGGGATCAGGCCGATGGTGCGGCGGGCGGTGGGCGCTTCGTGGGCAGCCGACAAGACGCCCAAGGCCAGCACCGCCAGGCCCCATAGCAGGTAGAGCAGGTGCTCGCGGCGCCGCCACTGCCAGAGCAGGTAGGCGAAGCCCAGCACGGCCAGCGCCCCCACCCACACGTCCAGCATGGGGGCGTTGGGCAGGTTGTTCAGGCCCGAGGCGTCGCCCCGGCTGTGGAACATCCACAGCGTCTTGCGCAGGCTCTCCCACACCGGGTTCCAGCTGCCGGCGGCCTGCACCTCTGCCATCACCGAGATGCGGGTGGTGCGGCCCATGAAGATGTTAGGGAACTTCAGGGCGAAGAGCCCCAGGGGGTTGACCACCAAGGCGCAGGCGGCCAGGCCCGCCAGTAGGCCGCGCCAGGTCTGGCGGATCGTCTCGCGCTCCACCAGCCAGAGCGACGCCACGAAGGCGGCCACCACCAACGGCACCACGCGGAAGGCGGTGTAGGTGTGCAGGCCTAGCCCTAGAGCCGCGCCGGCCAGGACCAGGTCGCTCCAGCGGCGGTCGCGCAGGCCCCGCAGCAGGAAGTAGAAAGTGAGGATCTCGCAGAGGGGCGTGAGGATCGCCTCGTAGACAATGCGGCTGAAGGTGATGTGCCAGCGCGAAGCCGCCAGCAGGCCCGCGCCCACCAGGCCGGCCCGGGAGCCGTAGAGATCCCTGGCCAGGAAGTAGAAGGCCAGCACCGTGAGCGCGCCGAAGAAGGCTGAGGTCAGGCGCATGGTGGAGACGCTGACGCCGAAGAGGCGGAAGAAGAAGGCGATGAGGTAGGTGAAGAGCGTGGCCTGGCCCTCGTTGGTGGGCATGTAGGGGGTGTAGAGCTCGCCCCGGAGCCAGCGCAAGGAATCCAGGCCGTTGTTTCCCTCGTCGGACTGCAGCCCGTTGGGGTAGATGCCCACCCCGTAGGCCCGCACGCCCAGGGCCAGCAGCACCAACACCAGCAGCAGGATGCGCTCCCACTTCACCTGCAACCCTCGGGGCGGCAGGCGGCGAGCCGGCGCGCCGCGGTCGGCCAGGAAGGCTGCGCCCACCCACAGGAGGATGCTCAGCCACCAGAGCGCCAGGGCCAGGGGGTGCGACCACCGCCCCCAGAAGAGCCACGCCGCCACAAGGGCCGCCAGCAGCCCCGCGCCGCCCAGCAGCCAGACACGGCGGTTGCCGGGCCAGTGCAAGGCCCTGGTCACCGCCTCAGCCGCGCCCTGCGATGCGCCCCACAAGAAGAAGGCACAGGCCAGCGCCGAAAGCAGGCCGGCATCCAGGCGGGTGCCCGACCCCACCAGCAGGCGCTGCGCCCATACTGCCAGGCCCAGGCCCAGCAGAATCAACAACAGTCTCTTCATCGGCGACATGGTAGGCCTCGCTCACTCCTCGCCATGCTGCACCAGGAAGCGCTGCAGGCGGTGTTGGTACGTATCCACCACGTAGACGTGGCCCTGGCCGTCGGCAGCCAGGCCCTGGGGCTTTTGCCACTGGTCCGCCGCCGAGCCCCGCATGCCCCAGCGACCCAGCAGCGCGCCTTCGCCGTTGAACACGGCCACAGTTCCCGGCTCCGGCTCGCTCAGGTAGATCTCGTCCCGTGGGCCCCAGGCCATGTGCGGGTGGTCCACCGTGGTGGACCCAGCGATGGCCCACTCGCCGGCGTAGACAGCCTCCGGCGTCAGCAGTTGGATGCGCCCGTTCTCCGTATCTACCACGTAGAGGTAGCCGCTGGGGGCCACGAGGGCCTCGGTCGGTTGGCCCAGCGCGCCCGGCCCGCTCCCTGGCCACCCCACCTCTCGGACGGTGCCCCCATCGGGGCTCAGCTCCATCAGGCGGGAGCCGCCGGTGTCCACCACCACCACGTTGCCCTGGGGGGTGAGGGCCAGGCCCCGGGGGTGGAAGGCACCCAACGACGGCCCACCCACGCGCTGCAAAGGGATGCCATCGGGCTGAAAGGCGTACACCCAGGCGGTCTCGGCATCCAGCACCCAGAGGGCCCCATCCCTGGCCACTTCCACCGCCCACGGCTCACCGAAGGGGGCGTCGCCATGGCCTTCCACGGCCCAGACCACCTCCCCATCCGCCGTCAGCTTCAGCACGCGGTCGTTGCCCGTATCGGCCAGGTAGAGGTAGCCCTGGGCATCCACCGCCACATCCCGCGGCAGGAGGAGCCCCTCCACCGGGACGAGCCGATCGAAGGTCGCCTGCACCCCCGTGGTCGGGACCGCTGCCGTGGGCGGCAGCTGCGGAGCAGTGCGTTGGGAGAGGGCTGAGGGCTCGTAGCGGCCCTGAGGCGGCAAGAGCGCCTCCGGCGGCACGACCTCGTGGCTGCCTCCCGGTGGGGTCCACCAGAAGTTGATGTGGGTGTGGCTGGTGCGGTCGGCGAAGAGGATGCGCACGTCGTGCAGGCCAGCCGCCAAGCGGATGCCCCCCTCGCCGTACTTGTTGGCCCCGGGGCTTTCGGCCACCAGTGCGCCGTTGATGTAGACCTGGGATTCGTCGATGGACTCGACGCCGAAGCGGTAGTCGCCGTCTACGGCCGCCCGCACCTTGCCGACCCACTCCACCGTGTAGGGGCGGGGCAGGGGGATGATGTGGAAGTAGAGCGCCAGGCGCGGATCGATCTGGGTGAACGCCGGCGGCTCGGCCCAGTGGCCGTTGGCAAAGTAGCGGCCCAGCAACCCGTTGTTGGTCACCGGCGGCACGTAGAGCGCTGTGCGGGGGATCGTTTCCCACGAGCCGCGGGGCGGCTGCCACTGCAGGTCCAAGAGGCCTTCGCCGCCCACCGCCCGAACCCGCAGGTTGTGGTTCCCCTTGGCCAGGGTGATCCGCCCCTCCTGCCGCCCACCCTCCGCGGGCGTCTCCAGCAGCAGGGTCTCGTTCAGGTAGACCTGGGCCTCCGCCGGCGCGTCCAGCGCCAGGCCATACTCCCCGTAGGTTTCGGCCGAGAGGACGCCCTGCCACTCAGCGCTGAACGGCAGCGACAGGGGGGCGTCAGCCGGCCATTGCAGGCGCAGGGCCAAGTCCTTCACCTGGGCCTGGGCCTCGCCGTCCCCTTCCTGGCCGGCGTAGTAGAGGCCGTGCAGCCCCTGGATGGAGCTCAGGTGAGCGTCGCTGATGCGGCAGGTGTAGAGCACCGCCGGCCCGCCGAAGGGCGGGTAGGTCTCTTGGCAGTCGGCGTCCGGATAGTAGCTCTTTAGTTGCAGGTACAGCGACTGGC
>JAAYZY010000294.1 GCA_012514615.1 Chloroflexota bacterium
CGCCAGCCCCGTCGGCGCGCCCCAAGGTGGTGTGGTCGATGTAGCTCTGGGCATGGGTGCTGCGGTAGCTCACCCGCAACCCGCTCACTGACAGCGGTTGGCCGTAGAGCACCGCCGGCACAGCGAACGAGGCGCAGAGCCGCACCACCGTGGGGGCGTTGGCGGTGAGGGTGATGCCGCCGCCGGGCTGGGGGATGACCGTGACGCCCTCGCCTTCGGCCAGGTGGAACGCCAGCCCCCCCACCCACAGGTGGCTGGGCGCCGTGCTGACGATGGGGCCGTCGGCCACAAGGGCGGGCCCTTGGGTGCCCTGGGCGTGCACCCCGCCGTGGCCCACGAAGTAGCCACCGTAGGCCCCCGCCGACAGCGCTCCGCTGCCCTGCACACCGTGGCTTTCAGAGCTCTCGGCCCACAGGCCGGGACCGCCGCCCAGGTTGCTGGCCTGCACCGCGGCGTCGTAGCTCGAGGGCGACGCGGTGACCGCCCGCAGTCCGGGCGCGGCCACGCTGCTGAAAAGGCCGCCAGCGGCCGTCTCGCTGGCCCCGTGAATGCCGAAGCCAGACGCCGACTGCCCCAGGACGCCCACGCCATGCTGGCTGCGCCCTTCCACGCCGGCTGTGCCGCCGCCGATGCTGCTGCCCACCAAGCCGCTGGCTTCGGCGCTGGCGAAGTAGCCGCCCACCCCGAAGCTGGCAAACCCCCCCACCCCGGCGCCATAGGTGCTGAGCCCCGACAGACCCACCGTGTCGGTGAGGGCCGACTGCCCCACCAGCCCGCTGCCCCCAGCGCTGGACACGTACAGGCCCAAGCCAGGGCCACGGTTCTCCAAGCCCAAGAGCGGATCGGCGGCCTCAGCCCGGGTCTGAGCCCCGGGCTGCAACGTCTGAGCCACCAGGGCCAGCGGCGCCGCCGTGAGGAGCTGCCTCGGCTGCATCTCAGCATCACCGCCTACGGTGATGCCCAAGTAGACCGGTTGGTGGAAGAACGCCGGGTCCAGGTCGCCCCGTACACTGCCCAACCGTAGCGAGAAAACCCCGCCCTCCAACAGGGCTTCCTGGGTCTCTTCCCAGAACGGAGCGCCGCCGGCCGCCTGCCGGTAGAGGGCCAGGCGCAGCCTGTGGAGGCCGTTGGCTAGGGGCTGACCGCTGGCTGGGTCGGTGAGCACGCCCTGCACCGAAAGCTGGGCCGGGCCGGGCGCAGCCAGCCCCTCGCTGGCCGGCAAGCGCAGCGCCGCCAGCCACGGCGGCAGGGCGGGCGGGGGCTCTTCGCCGGCGGCCGGCGAGGCCGTGGCGATCAGCAGGGCCGCGGCCAGCAGCCCCAGCGGAAGACGGGTGCGCCAGTGGAACATGATCACCTCCTTGGGGGAACGGCCCCTACACCCATAGGACGGTGGGGCGGCGTGACGGTTCTGGCTGCGGCGCCGGGGGTGAAAATAACCATGGCCTCCCGGTCGCCATTGACCGAGAGGCCATCGTGTAGCCCTGCGCCCCTCCCCCCAAGGGCAGGAGGGGCGTAGGTTTGCAGATAGCGCCAGCCGATCTAAGGGAAGATGCCTCGGGCCTGCAGAACAGAGGCCACCCGGCTCACGGCCAGCATGTTGGCGCCCAGGCGCAGGTGCACCTTCTTCTCTTCGCTGAAGGTCCAGACTTCGTCAAAAGCGCGCACCATGATCCGCTCCAGGTTGCGGTTGACCTCGGCCTCGTCCCAGTAGAACGACTGCAGGTTCTGCACCCACTCGAAGTAGCTGACCACCACGCCGCCGGCGTTGGCCAGGATGTCGGGCACCACGGTGATGCCGCGCTTCTTCAGGATAGCGTCCGCGTCGCGGGTGGTAGGGCCGTTGGCCGCTTCCACGATCAAGCGGGCTTTGATGCGATCGGCGTTGTCGTCGCGGATCTGATTCTCCAGGGCCGCGGGGATCAGCACGTCCACATCCAGTTCCAGCAGGTCGTCATTGCCGATGGGTTGCATGCCCGGAGCGGTGTAGCCTTCCAGCAGGCGGCGGGGGTGCTTCGCCACGTGGGCGTTGATGGCCGGGATGTCCAGGCCCTTGGGGTTGTAGATGCCGCCGCTGATGTCGCTGAGGGCGACGATCTTGGCGCCCATGGAATTCAGGATCGTGGCGGTGGAAGAGCCTACGTTGCCGTAGCCCTGAACAGCGATGGAAGCTGTGCCCAGCGTCTTGTTTACCCGGCCCAACAGCTCGCGGGTCGTGAAGGCTACGCCGCGGCCGGTGGCTTCAGCGCGACCCAGGGAGCCGCCCAAAAGGACCGGCTTGCCGGTGACGATCCCCAGCATCGGCTCGCCCTCAATCATGGTGGCCGTATCAACGAACCAGGCCATGATCTGGGCGTTGGTGTTCATGTCCGGGGCCGGGATGTCCCGTCGCGGGCCGATGATGGGCAGGATCATGGAGGCGTAGCGCCGCGTCATGCGACGCAGCTCGTTCTCCGAGAGCTCAAAGGGGTCGCAGGTGACGCCGCCCTTGGCTCCCCCGTAGGGGATGCCCACCACAGCGCACTTCCAGGTCATCAGCATGGCCAGAGCGCGCACTTCGTCCAGGTCTACGCTGGGGTGGTAGCGGATGCCGCCCTTGTAGGGCCCGCGCAGGCTGGAGTGCTGGATGCGGTAGCCTTGGAAGACCTTAATGCTGCCATCGTCCATCTGCACCGGTACGGAGACGACCAATTCCCGCTCCGGCGAGCTCAGCACTGCCAGGGTGCCCTTGTCCAGATTCAGGAGCTCCCCGACTTCTTGGAGCTGGGCCAGCACGTTGTGCCACATGTTGGGCTTCTGGCGCTGGACCGGCTGCTCTTTCTTCGTAGCCATGAACTGCCTCCTTCAGTAGTATCAACCTGATGCAGGGGTCGTGTGCCTCCCTTGGCCCGACCCAGACAACAAGCTCAGGATATCGCCGCCTGTAAAGCCTCAGCGCTGCCAGATGCGCATGGGGCGCTGAGAGATGGACGAAAGCATGGCCGCCGACCCTACCCTGTGGCGCACGTCGGCGTCATCCACCACCTGCACGTCCAGCAGGTGCGCCAACCTGGGCAGCCCCACCTGCTGGGCGTAGGCCGCGGCCAGGGCCCGGTCCAACGAGGCGATGACCGACAGCAAGGCGGCCGTCTTGCGCTCTACCCAGACGATGAGATGCATCAGGGGTAGGGCGCTGGGGTCGCCAACCGACGCCTCCTCTGGCGAGACGTCCGATTCCCAGATGTACACCGACTTGATGTCGTCGGTCAAGCTGGCCAGATGTGCGGCGGTACCCTGAGCCAGAGCGTAGTGACAGTAGCCGCTGGCGGCAGGGTCGCCAGCCCGCAGCAGCGCTGCCGCCGCTTCCGTGCCTTCCGCCTGCACCTGGCGCGCCCCGTAGGCCAAGGCTTCGTCTATTGCCTCCCCTGCCCAGCGCTGCAAATCGGCATCGGTGACTGTGGCCGCGGGCGGAGGACCCTCCGGGCTTGTCGCCTTCTCAAGAGACGATTGGCTGGTCATGCAGACTCCTCCTGGACGCGGTCAGTACGCTGGCAACGGCAGTCGGTTGGCTTGGCCAGCCGACCCGATCCATTATACCGACCCTTCCATGAAGGGCTCATGGAACAGCCTGGTCACCTTATGAAAACCACGTGAAAAAGTGCAGGGCTACTGGTCAGGGCAGCGCAGCATGTAGCCGGTCCCCGGCAGGGTGACGATGTAGTGGGGCTCGGCTGGGTTGCGCTCCAGCTTGCGGCGCAGGTAGCGGATGTAGGAGCGCAGGTAGTCGATTTCCTCCTGATACTCTGGGCCCCACACTCGTATCAGGAGGTCCCGGTGCAGCATGACGCAGTTGACGTTGAGGGCCAGCTCCCGCAGCAGCGAGTATTCGGTGCGGGTGAGCTCCACCTTCTGCCCACGCACGGTCACGCTGTGGCGGGCGAAATCGATCTCCAGCTCGCCGCAGCAGAAGGCGCTGTGGACCACCTCTTCTGGTCGGGCGCTGCGGCGCAGCACTGCCTTCACCCGGGCCACTAACTCCTTGGCGTTGAACGGCTTGGTCAAGTAGTCGTCGGCGCCCACCTCGAAGCCGCGCAGCATCTCGGCGTCCTGCGCCTTGGCCGTGAGCATGATCACCGGCACGTCGCTGAACTCGCGGATCCGGCGGCAGACCTCGTAGCCGTCGATGCCGCGGGAAAGCAGGATGTCCAGCACCACCAAGTCGGGCTGCTCAAGCGCCAGCATCTGCAGGGCGGCTTCGCCGCTGGCCGCCGCGGTCACCTCGAACCCCATGGCCTTGAGGATTTCAGCCACCAGGCGCACCATTCGCGGTTCGTCGTCTACCACCAGGATCTTCTCAGGCATCCGTCTGGCCCTCCGGCTGGCCCGGCAACGGCAGGGCAAGGCTGAAGACGCTGCCCTGACCCAACTGGCTCTCGGCCCAGATGCGGCCGCCGTGGCCTTCCACGATGGCCCGGGCGATGGGCAAGCCGAGGCCAGAGCCGCTGACTTCGGCGCCCAGGGCGGAGCGCACCCGGAAGAACTTCTCGAACAGGCGGTTCAGGTGCTCGGGAGCGATGCCTACGCCCTGGTCGGCCACGCTGACCACGGCCTCGCCGCAGCGCACTTCGCCGCGGATGGCGATGACGCTACCCCGAGGCGAGTATTTCAGGGCGTTGTCCAGCAGGTTGCGCAGCACCTGGGCGATGCGGTCGGGGTCAGCGTGCACCGGGGGGAAGGCCCCGGCGAAGTCCACCAAGAAGCGGTGCTGCTTGGCTTGTGGGGAGAGGTCCTCGATGACCCTCGCCACCAAGCGCGGCAGCAAGACTGGCTGCTGCTCCAACCGCAGCAAACCAGCCTCCATGACCGACGATTCCAGCAGGTCGTGGACCAGGTCTTCCAGCACCACGCACTGCTCGTCGATGATTTGCAGGAACTCCTGCTGGGCGGTGAGGCTGAACGACGCCCCTTCCATCAGCAGCGCCGTGGCATAGCCGCGGATGGAGGTAAGGGGCGTGCGCATCTCGTGGGCCAAGACGGAGATGACCTCCGCCTTGAGGCGGTTGGCTTCTTCCGCGGCTTCGCCGGCGGCGTGGTCCTGTTCCTGCTGGGTCCGCGTGTTGGCCAGCCCTACCAGGTCGGCTACCGCCTGCACGAACGGCAGGTCCACCGCGGCGAAGGCGTCCGGTTGCTGGCTTTCCAAGATGAGGAGCCCAGCAGTATGGTGAGGGGCGCGCAGGGGCACAAGCAAGGTGCTCTGCGGCGGCTGCGGGTGCAGCGCCGCGGCCTCGATCTGCCGTCGATGGGGCGAGTGCAGCGCATCACGCATCGCGGCGACCTCCTGCAGGTTGCGCAGGGGCACCGCCTGCCCGGTCTGCAGCGCCTCGCGGCACAGCAATTCGTCGGGGGACAGGCGCAGCGCGCCGGGCGAAGTCAGGGCGTACCCCAGAGCTGCCCGGCCGACCAGGGCGCCGTCGGCAGGGTCTTGCACCAACAGCAGGCCGGCATCGGCGGACGCCACCGCCTCGGCAAAGGCAGCCAGACACCGAGCCAGCAGCGCGTCGGGGCGGCGTTCGACAGCCAGGATGGTGGCCAGGCGCAGCAGCACGGCCACGCGCTCGGCCTCGTTGGGGGAGCCCTGCGTTGGGACAGTCAATCGAACCTCCAGCCGGCCTCTGGCGGGGCGGGCATGGGCGCTTCCGGGATAGGCACACTACGACAGATTAGGATACCACACCGGCGGCCGATTTGACAAAGCCCCTGCGCTTCCGGTCACACCGACCCAGCCGTCGCCCGCCTGGGCAGGAGCGACCATCGCTTGGGCCGTGGCCGCAACGCCATGGGCGGCTTGTTGGGGGGCGGGGCGTGGGGGGATGGCGGCTGCTTGGCGCTGGGCTTCCGGGCTACGCTACTGGGTCCACTCCACCACCAAGGTGGGCCGGTAGCCTGGCTGGGTGTGGTCTGACGACGCCAGCACGTACTCCACCGATCCCCGGCTCTGGCCCACCAACACGAGGCCGTGCTGGGTCAGGTCGCCGCTCAGCCAGCCGCGCACGGTCTCGGTCACGTCCAGCCCGGTCCATGCGCCCGGCGTAAGGGCCGCTGTGGCGGGGTGCTGGTCTCGGTAGTCATCTGGGGCTGCGGCTGCGCCGGGCAGGGTCCAGGGCGCGCTGGCGGCTGCGTGGAGCCAGGTGGCCTGTTCTGCTTGCCGAGGTTGGCTGAGGGGGTAGGCCGTGGCCTGCATCTCTTGGGGGTCGGAGCGGCCATCGGTCCAGAGGACCAAGCGCGCCCGCTGGACCTCCTGGGCAGGCGCGTTGGCCAGTGGGGCCAGGTCGAACTGCAGCAGGCCCTTCATGACACTGAAGGAGCGCAGTTTGAAGAGCCTCTGGCCGCCGTGTGGGGTTTCGGGAGCCCAGAGGTTGAGGGCGGTTTCGGCTGCGCCCAGGTTGCCGTTGTAGCCTTTGGCCAGGGCCAGGCGGTGGGAGGGCAGGCCGTTGGTGTGGAAGCGCCACACGGTCCAGGGGCTGTGGTTGCCGTTGGCATTGCGAGTGCGGTAGCGCAAGGTATAGGCGCCGGGCAGTAGAGGGGCGGCGTGGGTCCAGCGGCCGTCGGGGCCGATGGCGATGGCGCTGCTCTCGGCGGCCATGGCTGGGTCGCCTTCCAGGGTGGGGGCCGCGACGACCACCACCCTGGTGCCCTTAGCCGTGGCGCTGGAAGTTGGCCAGGCTTCGGATCGCCCGTTGATGTCTTCCGCCCAATGTTGAACTCGTACTTGCCCTCGGCCCATGCGGTGAAGGAGAAACTCCCGCTGCACGTCGCCTGGCTGTTGCACGAGTCATCAACGCTGGAGGCTATCCAACTGCTGAACGTACAGCCATCGCCTGA
>JAAYZY010000295.1 GCA_012514615.1 Chloroflexota bacterium
ATCATCTACGGCTACAAGTTCCGGCCGCGGGGCCTGGTACGCTCGCTCCAGCCAGCATAGGGCCTGCCCCCGCGCTGCGGGGAGCCAGAACTGAGCATCTCTCAGCAATCCGCAGCCGCGCGGCTGCGGATTGCCTTGTCTAGCAGCACACGATGTGCCGCCGGTGAGGTAGAGGTCTCTGGTAAGCGGCCCTGTCGGAAAGGAGTACCCCATGTCCGAACGGAGCCTCAAGCCCTACAGAAGAAAGGTCACGCCGCTGGAGCGCTTTCTGAGGCGCTCGCCCTATTCCATTGTGACGATGGTGGCCCGGATCAGGGGCGATGTGTCCGAGGCGATGCTGAGAGACGCTGTGGCCAAAGTGCAGCAGCGGCACGTCAATCTCAGGGTCCGCATCTGGGAGGATCAGGATCACGTTCCCTGGTTCACTTCGGACGGGGTGGGCGAGATCCCGGTGGAGGTCATTTCCCGAGCATCGGATGACCACTGGATCGAGCTACACCGAGAAGCGGCCAAAGTCCCTTTCGAGTTCGACGTTCGGCCGGCGGTGCGCTTCATACTGGCCCAGTCACCCGGCATGTCGGATGTGATCATCCTGTGCCACCATATCCTCTGCGACGGCTTGTCGTTGGCCTACCTGGCCCGAGACCTGATGGCCCACCTTGGGGATCCGAGTCAAGCTGTGGAGGCGCTGCCCGACCCAGTTGTTGTGGACCAGTACACGATGCCAGAAGAAGTTGCGCTGAACCCAATCGTCCGGCTCATCATCAATCGGATGAACGGGCAGTGGGAGAGGGACAGGATCGTTTTCGACGAAGAAGACTACAGGGCAATCAACGAAGCCTATTGGACAACGTACGAGCACCGCATCCTCTCCATTGAGCTGACAGAAGCCGAGACGACGGCGCTGGTTGACCGGTGCAGGAAGGAAGGCATCACGGTGAACTCTGCCTTGACGGCGGCCTTCGTCGGCGCACAATGCATCGTCGAGGGGGAGAGGCCCTATCACTCAAGCCTCGCGGTGGCCGCCAACCTGAGGGATCGACTGCGGAGGCCCGTCGGAGAAGCCATGGGGTTCTATGCCGGGATGGTCACTCTGAAGCACCGGTTCGATGAAAGGCTCGGCTTCTGGGAGAACGCCCGAAGGCTGCACACGAAGGTGCAGCCGCTTCTCACCAACAAACGTCTGTTCGGTGGGTTTCTGACGTGGTGCCATCTAGACTCAGCCGTCCTGGAAGCCGTGCATTTCAAGAAGCTGGGCAGGCTCGTTGCCCCAGACCATGCACGCCATGAGAAACTGTCTGCCTTTGGCAGGCGGGATGATGTCGTTCGCTCCATTCTCAGGAGAGAGGGACAGGATTCACTGGATAGGGTGTTCCTTGGGACGGCGGTGACGAACCTAACACGCATGAACTTCCCGAGGCAGTATGGTACACTCGAGTTGGATCGTCTCATTATGCAGCCGGGAGGAGGCTTCCCCTTGGCCACCGTCAACCTTGTGTTGGGGGCGGTTACCTGCTCTGGTAAGCTCAGCCTGGTGGTGGAGTATGCTGAGGGGGCAAAGGAAGCGCGGCCCTCAATGAGGGAGGTGAGGGATACGGCAATGGAGTGGCTGCTCAGGGAGTAGTAGATGCCCGCCGATGGGCGCAAGGCCTGCCTCCGCGCCGCGCTGACGCAGAATCAAGCATCCTTTGGCGATCTGCAGCCGTGCGGCTGCAGATCGTCGCGCCTGGCTGTTGCCCCCACGACGGGCCGGCGCCCAGCGTTGACGGCGGCCTGGGTTGGGGTATAATGTCCCTGTTCCCACAACACCCGTGATCCTCAGCCACACCTCAAGGAGGGCAGACCCCGTGTCGCACTCTCTCCCGATCATCGACGGCCACGTCACCGTCGGCGAGCTCACCCAGTTCGGCCTACACAGCCGGCCGGACGACCTGCTGACGCAGATGGACGGCCTAGGCATCGCCATGGCCCTGCTCGGCCCGGCCGACCGCTGGCTGGCGGTGGACAACCAGGCCGGCAACGAGGCCATCGCTGGCTGGATCCGCACCTGGCCCGATCGCTTCCGGGGCTATGCCGCGGCCAACCCGTGGTACGGGCCCCGGGCTGTGGCCGAGCTGGAGCGCGCCCTGGACAGCGGGCTCTCGGCCCTGAAGCTGCACCCGGCCCGCCAAGGGTTCTCTCTGCTGGATGGGCTGGTGAACCCGCTGCTGGAGGTGGCGGCGCGGCGCGGCGTGCCGGTCTACGTGGTCACCGGCTCCGCTGTGTCGGCCGAGCCGCTGCAGCTGGCCGAGCTGGCTCGCCAGCATCCCACGGTACCGTTCATCATGGGCGTCTCCGGCGGCGGCGACTTCAAGCTGCGGGATTTCGTCCCCTCCCTGGGCCAGGCCGCCAACCTCTACGCTGAAACGGTGGGCAACGCCCCCGACAGCCTGACCCGGATCGTGCAGAGGGTGGGCGAAGGGCGGGTCGTCTTCGTGAGCGACTCGCCCTTCGGCGCCATGGACCTGGAGCTGGGCAAGCTGGAGCGGCTGCCGGTCTCGGCGGCGGCGCGGGCGGCCATCCTGGGGGGCAACATGGCCCGGCTCTTGGGCCTGCAGGGAAAGGGGGAATAGACCACCATGCGCACCATAGACATGCACGCACACCTGCCGGGCAAAGCCCTGGGCCTGGCCCCGCGGGAGACCGCCAGCGTGTTGGCCATGTTGGACAAGGCCGGCATCGACCAGCAGGTGGTGATGACCATCGACGGCTTCTGGTACGACGACGTGGCCTGCAACAACGCCCTGGCCCGGCAGTCCGCCCAGTCCGGCGGGCGTCTGATCCCGTTCTGCACTGTCAACCCGCACCGCGACGGCGCGGCCGACGAGGTTCGGCGCTGCGTGGAAGAGCTGGGCTTCCGCGGCGTCAAGCTTCACCCCTGGTGGCAGGGGTTCTAGCCGCTGGACGACGTGGTGCGACCGATCGCCGCCGAAGCGGCTCGGCTGGGCGTGCCGATCCTCATGCACGATTCCACGCCGCCGTTCTCTTCGCCGCTGCAGGTGGCCTACCTGGCCGACCAGTTCCCCACCCTCAAGGTGGTCTTGGGCCACGGCGGCGGCAAACAATACTGGCGAGACGCCGTCGCCGCCCTGAAGCGCTACCCCAACTGCTACCTGTGCCTGGGCTGGCTGCCCATTGTGTTCGACGCCATCATCGCCGAGGTCGGCGCCGGCCAGTTGACCATCCACACCGACGCCGGCTTCGGCGACGACTACAGCACGCAGTTCCGCATGGAGCAGATCAGGGCCATGGCCAGCGGCCTGTCGGAGGCCGACAAAGAAGCGATCTTCTGGCGCAACGCCAGCCGGCTGGTGGGCTTAGCCTAGCGCGCCGCCAGAGAGGGAAGGCCGGTGAGCGATCCGGGCTAGAACTACCATGGCCTTATGGCCGCCACGTGGGACCTCTTTCGGGAGGCCATCGCCCAGTCGCCCGACGAGCCGTTCTACCGCCGCCGGATCGCCCGCTACGGCCAGCCAGCCCTGGATGTGGGCTGCGGCGCCGGCCGGCTGCCGCCCTACCTGGCCGAGGGGATCGATATGGATGGGCTGGACTGCTCGCCGCAGATGCTGGGGCTCTGCCGTCGCAAGGCCTAGGCTCTGGGGCTGCAGCCCAGCCTCTTCCAGCA
>JAAYZY010000296.1 GCA_012514615.1 Chloroflexota bacterium
CTGCGGCGAGGCTCTCGCCACAGCCCTTGGCGTTCAGACCGCGCCCATCTCCGACGAGGTACGGCAGCGCCTAGGGCCGATCCTGCGCCGCTATCTGTGAGCCGGCAGGCGCTTCTCCCCAGAAGTTCACGTACTCCTGCCTCATGGCCCTCTCGGGCTTCACCCGCAGCGCAGTCAGCAGGTCGGTGATCATCTCCGCCTTCTTCAGCGCGTCGGCCTGAGACCAAGTGCGGCTCTTCACCTCCAAGAAGATCTCCCCCGACTCCGGCTTTAGCAAGCGATCCAAGTTGATGGCGTACTCTACCCCGCGGAACAAGACCCGATACCGCCGCCGGCGCTTGGCCACTTCTCGTTCTCGGTCGGGGGCAAAGAACTCACGGTAGAACCGCAGGCTGTGCGGGGCCCGGCAGGTGAAGCGGGAGCGGCTCAGGATCACCGAGTTCTCATACTCATGCTCCACGGCCGGCCCCATAAGGGTGAGGGTATAGATCGGCTCCACGTGCAACGCACCGCCCCAGATGAGGTCATCCTCAGCCTCCGTGCTGATGATGTTGTCCTCTCGATAGCGGATGCGCCCCAGCATGGGATCCTCGAAGAGGAAGTAGGTATCGAACTGTTCCCGGTGGGTCTGCTTGATGACCTGAAAGGCCGGCTCTACCCGCAGAATCGCCTCGATGATCGAACGATCCGGCACCGGCACCTTGACTTGGATCTCGAACGTCTCGGTGCGTTCCAGGCCACCGATAGCCAGCAGCTTGTCCAGCAGGCTCTTCTCACGCTTGGTGAGGAAGCGATCTACCTCTTCAGCGATGGCCTGAGCCGCTCGCTGGATCTCCTGGGCGTTCAGGGTCAGGACCTGCCAGTCGCGCATGAGCCAGCGGCCGTCAACCAGCACATGCCGCACATCGCTGGCCTTGGCGGCGTAGACCAGTGTCGAGTAGGTGTTGCTGCTTGAGAGGTGGAAACGTGGAGTCAGGTGCGGGCGATTCAGATCCACCACGGCAATGTCGGCCCGCTTGCCCGATTCCAGGGAGCCGATCTCCTGCTCCAGGCCCAGGGCTCGGGCTGCATCGCAGGTGGCCATGGCCAGGGCCTTGTGGGCCGGCACAGCAGTAGGATCACTGGTGACCCCTTTGGCCAGCAACGCGGTGAGGCGCATCTCCTCGAAAAGGTCTTGGTCGTTGTTGCTGGCGCTGCCGTCGGTGCCGATGCCCACGGCGATCTGCCTCTGAACCATCTTCTCCACAGGGGCGAACCCACTGGCAAGCTTCAGATTGCTGGTCGGATTGTGGGCCACGCCCACGTTGTGCGCCGCCAAGGGATCCAGGTCGGCGTCGCTCACATGGACACAGTGGGCCGCCACCGTGGTGCTGTCGAACAGGCCTTGCTGATGCGCCCAGGCGATGGGAGACATCCCCCATTCTTGGTGAGCCGTCTCCACTTCCTGTGCCGTCTCCGAGAGGTGCGTAAGCAGGGGGACGCCATACTCCCTGGCAAGCGCCACCGCCTGGGCCATGATCTCAGGCGTGCAGGTGTACGGGGCGTGGGGGGCAACCGCGGGTACAATGAGGGGATGCCCCTTCCATTGAGCCAGGAACTCCCGAGCGTAGGCCAGGCTCAGGTCGTACGTCTCAGCGTCGGGCGTCGGGTACTTCATGAGCGTCTCCCCGCACACCGCCCGCATGCCGGCCTGGGCCGCGGCGCCAGCCACCGCGCCTTCGTGGTAATACATGTCGCAGAAGCAGGTGACGCCAGAACGGATCATCTCCAGACAAGAGAGGAGGGTGCCCCAGCGACAGAACTCCTCGTTGACGAACTCCCGTTCGACCGGCAGCATGTAGCCGTTGAGCCAGACATCCAAACGTAGGTCGTCGGCCAGGCCCCGCATCAGGCTCATGGGCGCGTGGGTGTGTGCGTTGATCATTCCCGGGATCACCATCATGCCGGCGCAGTCAACCTGCTCTGCCCCAGGGTGCTCACTCAGCAGGTCTGCTGCCCCCACAGCAACGATGCGCTCTCCCGATATCACCACTACCCCCTCAGCAAAGATCTCTCGCTGTGGGTTCATCGTCACCACTAAGCCGCCGACCAACGCCGTCTTGCCGGTTGCGCCCACCCCGCTCCTCCTCGCCTGCTTGGCCAGGCCGCCTCGCATTATGTCAAGTGTCGCGCGGCCGCAAGTAGCGGTCCTCCAGGAAGTCCGTCAACCCCACCGTGTCGTCCAGTGAGAACTGAGGCACCGCCAACTCGAACGGCTGGTCGCTTGCGATGGCCACCAGCTCCTCGGCGGTGCAGATCAGGCTCTCGCTGCGCTCGCGGCGGGAGACCTCGATCTTCGGCAGTGGCCCCCGCTTGTAGCCTTCGGTAAGGACCAGGTCCACATCGCGGATTTCCTGCAGGATCCGCTCCAGCGGCCACTCCGACTCCAAGCGCCGGATCAGGGCAACCTTCTGTGGCGAGGCGATGACCACCTGATCGGCGCCGGCCTGGGCCAATCGCCACGTATCTTTGCCCGGAATGTCGATGTCGAAGCTGTGTGCATCGTGCTTGACCACCGCCACACGGTAGCCGCGCCGCTTCAGTTCGGCAATGAGCTTCTCCAGCATGGTGGTCTTTCCGACGTTGGATTTTCCAACCACAGAGAGGGCCGGTACCCGAGTCTCGGTCATGGGTCTATCACCTTCCACAGTGTGCTCGCGTGGGCGGCCTTCGGCGCTGCCGGGGGCTGCGGGGGCCCTGGCTCTGTCTCCGGCCAATCCCACACCTCCACCTCGCCCGGCGTGCCATCCTCCCAATCCGCCCCAGGCTGCGACAAGAACAGCCCAGCATACTGGCCCGCGGCCGGTTGGCTGGTTCCCCGCTGCCGCCGCCCTTGCCACCCGTCCCCAGTCCACTGCAGCCACACGGGCACCAGGATCTGCTCTCTGCCCGTACCCCGAGCCGACCTTGGCCCTACGGCAGGGAATCGTTGACGAAGGATGCGGCGGCGCCCGGCCATGCGCAGCAGCGCTGGGCGGGCTAGGAGCTCGAAGACGATGTGAGCGCCCCGGGGCCCGCCCGGCAGCGCCAAAACCGAGAGGCCGTCCACTTGGGCAAAGGCCGCGCCGGCGCCGGGCCGAGCCAGCAGCGCCCCGAACCTCAATTGCCCCAGCTCCGCCAGCACCTCCACCGTCAGGTCAAGCGTCCCGGCCGCAGCCCCGCCGGTGATGACCAAGAAGTCAACCAGGCGGCTGGCCACTGCCCCCTCCACGGCCCGGCGAATCTGCTCTCGTCGGTCGGGGACGATGCCCCAAGGTACCGCCACAGCGCCCGCCCTGGCTGCCTGAACGGCCAGCATGGCAGGGTTGGAGGAGCGAATGTGCCAGCGATCCGGCGCTTCTGTGCAGGGGATCAGCTCGCTCCCGGTAGCCAGGATCCCCACTCTCACCCGCGGGAAGACCGCGACTTCCGACTGCCCCACCGTGGCCAGCACCGCCACATCCTCAGGGCCCAACGGCTCCCCCGACTCCAGCAGCCGCTGGCCCGCAGCCACCGACTGCCCCTTCCGCCGCACATTCTCCCACGCCACCACCGCCCGCCGCACCACAATCTGGCTCGGCGGAGCGGGTCTCAGGGGGGCGACCTCTTCCCAAGGGATCACGGCATCCGCGCCCTTGGGGAGAACGGCGCCTGTGGCGATGGCCACCGCCTCCCCGGCGCGCAGGGAAGCCCCAACCGCCTGCCCTGCCCCGATGAGCGCCGCCACCGCCAGACGTACCGGCCGGCCGGCCGCGGCACCGCAGGTCTCAACCGACCGAACGGCATACCCATCCATACGA
>JAAYZY010000297.1 GCA_012514615.1 Chloroflexota bacterium
CCTTCTCGGCGACCACCTTGAGCACTTCGCCGGTCTTGTCCAACGCGGTACGCACATCCGGCACCATCTTGGCCTGGCGCGCCCAGTAGGCCTGCGAGCCGTAGTTCAGCACCATGGTTGGGTCGCCCTCCCGGGGGAAGACCACCCAGACCACGCCGTCCACAATGCGCCACTCCGAGACATAGCGGACGAACCCCTTGTGGCCGCCGTCGCCATCGCCGGTGACGATCAGGGCATCGTAGCCGGCGGCCTCCATCGCCTGCCGCAGCTTGGCCTGCCGCTGCGCCAACCTCTGTGCTGCATCCATAGGGCGCCATCCTTTCCCAACTGAAGTGTGGGGCAGCGCGGCCCCGTGCTCAGAAGATCAGCGTCTGGTGGGCTGCCAGCATCCAATCCCCCAGCAGCGCCACGTTGCCCGACTGAACCCCCTCGAACATGCGGTCAGGCCCGATCCCGCGAACCTCAGCGCACGACGTTCAGGTGGCCACGTCGCCGCGGCGGGCGATGGGCAGGGTTTCTGTGCGCTCCTTTGCCGTAAGGGCCAACGCGATGCCCCCATTCTAGCACGGCGGGGCCCAACCGGCAACCGCCTGCCCGGGCAAGTTGCCCCTTGCTGCCCTTGACGAAATGCCCGAGTTGGGCTACCCTTACCGCAGCCGGCGAAGCGCCCTTCACACTCCTCGTCGGTCTTGGGGGTGCCCATGCCCAGCCCACACTCAGCAGAACACCGAGCCACAGCCCGCTTGCGCGCCTTGGGGCGGGTGCTGTTGGGCCTGCTGCTGTGGACGCTGATGCAGACGGCCCTGCTGCTGCCCTACCTGCTGCAGCAAGGGCTGGCCGCCACGGGCGGCCTCTCCCTAGCCATCGACAGCGGCAGCCGCGACATGATGGTGAGCGCGGCGGTGTCGCTGTTGGCCACGCTGGGCACGGTGGCCTGGATGGCCCGCCCGCGGGGCCTGAGCGCCACCCTGGAAAGCTACGGGCTGCGTTTCGAGGCTGGGTGGCGCGGCGAGGTGTGGGTGGGCCTGGCCCTGGGGCTGGCGGTCTTCGTCGCGGTGCTGGCCCTGCACCTGTTGCCCGGCTGGGCCAGCGGCCTGACCGTTCAGGGCAACGTCGGGCCGGTGCTGAGGGGCTTCGTGCTCTTCTTCTTGGTGGCCCTGGCGGAGGAGATCCTGATGCGGGGCTACGTCTTGCAGACGCTGGTGCCGCAGTGGGGGCTGCCAGCCAGCCTGGCCATCCAGGCCCTGGTCTTCAGCGTGCTGCACGGCCTGAACCCCGGCGCGAGCCCCCTGGCCCTGGTCAACCTGATCCTGTCGGGCCTGCTGTTCGGCTATGCTTGGCTGGCCACCGGCCGGCTCTGGCTGCCGGTGGCCTTGCACCTGAGCTGGAACTTCGTCCAGGGGCCCCTCTTCGGCTTCCCGGTGAGCGGCGTGCCGCCGGTGAGCCTGCTGGGCCTGCAGGTGCACGGGCCGGCCTGGGCGACCGGTGGGGCGTTCGGCCCAGAAGGCGGGCTGTTGGGCGTGGTGGGTATGGGTCTGGCCTTTGCCGGCATCTACGCCTGGGCCAAGGCGCAGCCCAAGAAAGGGTAGACCATGGCCAAGAGACGGTGGCGCTGGCTCCTGCTGTTGCTGCCGCTGGCGGCGGCGGTGGGTTTCGTCGCCTGGGCCGAGGGCGGGCCTGGCCCTACGCCAGAGGCGCTGGCTGCCCTGGCAAGCGACGCCCAAGTGCAGGTGCGCGCCGACTTCGGTTGGGCTTTCTCGCCCGTGGCGAGCGAGCCCACCGTTGGGCTGGCCTTCTACCCCGGCGGCCGCGTCGACCCCCGGGCCTACGCCCCAGCAGCGCGGGCGGTGGCTGCCCAGGGCTACCTGGTGGTGATCGTACCCGTGCCGCTGCGGTTGGCGGTGCTGGCCCCCGACCGAGCCACGGCGGCCATGGCTCAGCACCCCCAGGTGCAGCGTTGGGCCGTGGGCGGTCACTCCCTGGGCGGAGCCATGGCGGCGCGCTACGCCTTCAGCCACCCCCAGCAGGTGCAAGGGCTGGCGCTGTGGGCGGCCTACCCGTCCAGCAGCGACGACCTCTCGGCCCGGCCCCTGGAAGTCGTCTCCATCTACGGCACGCTGGACGGCCTGGCCAAGCCCGACAAGATGGAAGCTTCGCGCCCCCTGCTGCCGCCAGGCACGCGTTGGGCGGCCATTGAGGGGGGCAACCACGCCCAGTTCGGCTGGTACGGCCCCCAGAGCGGCGACAACCCGGCCAGCATCTCGCCCCAGGCCCAAACCGAGCAGGTGGTCGCCGCCACCGTGGATCTGCTGGCCCGATTGGCCGCGAGGGACCGTTAGGGGTCCGGGGGAGCTTCGGGGATGCGGGAGGGTCTGCTGGGTGCAGCGCAGCGCCTGCTCCTCGCCTGGGCCGGTGCACCGTAGGAGTGTGCCATGACCAGACTGATTGCCTGCCCAACCTTCGCCGCAGCCTTGCTGGCACCGGCCGCCTGCACAACCACGCCGGCCGGGTTCACCGTGACGCCGCCCCACAGCCCCCAGCAGGGCAAGGGCGACGCCGAAGCCGAGGCGTTGGCAGCCAAGGCCCGGGCCGACCTGGCTGCCCGCTTGGGCTTGGCCCAGAAGGCCATCACTCTGGAGAGCCTCGAGCCGTGGACCTTCGCCGATAGCAGCCTGGGCGTGCCCCAGCCCGACACCCTGTACGCCGACGTCCTCACGCCCGGCTACATCATCCGCCTGTCGGCTGGGGGCGCGACCTACTGCTACCACGGCGCGGGCGACCGTGTGGTGGCTGCGCCGGCTGATCTTGACCTGGGCTCGCCGGGGGAGTGTGATGCG
>JAAYZY010000298.1 GCA_012514615.1 Chloroflexota bacterium
AATGGGTGAACTTCTACGGCATGAGCTCCACCCTCAACGGCGCGCCCCTGCCCATCGGCTCGGTGGTGCAGGCCTGGACCGGCGGGACGGTCTGCGGCTCCTTCGTGGTGCACACCCTGGGGTGGTACGGCCTCCTGCCCTGCTACCGCGCCTTCGACGGCAGCCCCGGCGCCCAACCCGGCGACCTGATCACCTTCACCGTCAACGGGCTGCCCGCCGCCGCCCTGGGGCCCGACCAAGCCTTCTGGACGCAGCATGGCGACCGCAAGCAGGTGGAACTGCAGGCCGTCGGGGCCCCGCCCACCGCCACAGCCACCGTCATCCCGCCCACCAGCACCACGGTTCCGCCCACAGCCACAGGCACGCCGCAGACGCCTTGGCCCACCCCCACCCGCACCTTCACGCCTATCGCGCCGTGGACGCCCTGGCCCACGCCTTGGTGGCCCACGCCTGGCCCCACGCCTTGGTGGCCCACGCCTGGCCCCACGCCCATCGCCCCTGGGCCAGCCACGCCGGCCGTCCCCTGCTGGGAAGGGGTAGCTAACAGCAACTTCCTGACCAACGACGGCTGGATCATCAGCCCGGACGCCCGCCCAGCCATCTATACCGTAGACCGCTGGTACACCGGTGGGAGGTCCATGTTCCTGGGCAACATGACTCAGCCGGACACCACCTCCCACTCTGCCATCCGCCAGGTGGTGGAGATTCCGGCCAATGCCACGTCGGCCCGCCTGCGCTTCTGGTACTGGCCGTGGTCCGAAGACACCACCGGCAACGACCACCAGGAGCTGGCCCTGCTGGACCCGGCCACCGGCCTGACGATCTGGACGCCCTGGCACCGCGTGCGGGCCAATGAGCAGACCTGGCTGTCGGATGAAATCAACCTGACCGCCTACCGCGGCCGCCGGCTGGAGCTCTACTTCAACGTCGCCAACGACGGCAGCGGCAAGCGCACCGCCATGTACTTGGATGGCGTTTCGCTGACCATCTGCACTGCGGCAGTACCGCCGCCGGCCACGGCCACGCCCACGCCCAGCCCCACCTGGCCAGTGGGCCCCACGGCCGCGCCGGCCACCCCGCCAGCGATCCCGCCTGGCGACTGTACAGAACTGGTGAAGAACCCCAGCTTCGACCCCGGGCTCAACGCCTGGCAGTTGGGCCAGACTTGGTACACGCCGCGCTACGCCAGCGAGCAGTACCGCTCGTCCCCCTGGTCGATCTACCTGGGTTTCCAGCCGGCCCTCAGCGACCGCGCCTCGTGGTCGTCGGTGCGTCAGACGGTGCAGATTCCGTCCAATGTAGACAGTGTGACCCTCTACTTCTGGTACTTCCCCATTGCTGAGGCTGGCGGCGGGCAAGACCAGCAGCAGTTCGTGCTGTTGGATCCCTGGAACGAAGAGGTCGTTGCCGTCCCCTGGCGGGGTCAATCCAACGCCCAGTCGTGGCAGCTTCAGGCCGCAGACCTGACGCCCTACCGCGGCCGCAGCCTGAGCATCTACTTCAACGTGGTCAACGATGGCATCGGCGGACGCATGGGCATGTACTTGGATGACGTCTCGGTGCTGGCCTGTACGGCAGCGCCGCCCACAGCCCTGGCCCCGGCCGCGCTGCCCAGCACCACGGCCACCACAGCCGCGGCTGCGGCAACCGATTCACCTAGCGAGACGCCAGGGGCCGCCGCAACGCCGCTCAGCCAAGCCACCACCAGCGCCGGCCCCACGGTGGTCAGCGTCATCGCCCAGACCCCCACCACTTTGGTGCAGCAGCCAACCGCGCCTTCCACCACCGGGCCTTCTGGCGATGTCCGCTCCGGCGGCGCCGTACCGTTGGCCCCCACCCAGGCGAGCCGGACTTCCACCTCTCAGTTCTTGGTCTACGGCCTGCTGGGGGTAGTGCTGGTGGGGATCGCAGGTGCTGTGGGGCTCCGCCTGCTACGCTAATCGGGGCAAAGGGCAAGACCGATCACCGACCCCCCGGCTTCGGCCGGGGGGTTCCTTTCTGCAGACGCTTGACGCCGTTTGCCTGAGCCCCCCTCATCATGTATAATCGTTGGCAACCGACAGTGCCTAAGAAAGGGCGCCATGACCCTTACAGTCTACGACTCGCCGGCTGCGTTCCAGCGCCTGCGTGCCGAATGGAACCCGCTTGTTCGCGCCAGCGCCTTCGACAACCTGTTCATGACCTGGGAATGGCAGACCACCTGGTGGCAGCACCTGGGAACAGGCCAGCTCTGTGTGCTGGAGGTGCGGGAAGGAGAGGAGCTGCTGGGAATCGTGCCCCTCTTTCGGGAGGAGAGCGCCGAGGGCCGGCAGCGCCTCAGCCTGGTGGGTTGCGTCGAGGTCTCCGACTACCTGGATATCGTCGCCCGGCGGGGGGCCGAAGAGCAGGTGCTGGGGGCCATGTTGGCGTTCCTCCAGGGCAGCGAAGCCCCACCTTGGGACGTGCTGGACTTCTGCAACCTGCCCCAGGGCTCACCCACCCACGACCTGCTGCCTGCATTGGCCGCGGCGCAGGGGCTGCCGCACCAGAGCGCCAGGGAGGATGTCTGCCCGGTCATCCACCTGCCCGCCACGTGGGACGACTACCTGAGCAGCCTGAGCAAGAAGGAGCGGCACGAGACGCGGCGCAAGATCCGCCGGCTGGAGCGAGAGGCCGCCTTCGGCTGGCACTCCATCCAAGCCATGGACGAGCTGCCGGCAAGCATGAACGCCTTCATTGACCTGCACCGCCAGAGCAGCGACGACAAGCACCATTTCATGGACGACAAGATGGCCGCCTTCTTCCGAGCCATGGCTGCGGTCATGTTGGAGAAAGGGTGGCTGTGGCTTTCGTTGCTGGAGATCGACCAGCACCCCGCGGCCGGCCTGCTCTGTTTCGACTACGGCGACCGCATCTGGGTCTACAACTCAGGGTTCGCCCCCCAATTCAACCATCTGAGCCCCGGCGTGGTGGTCAAGGCGTTGTGCATCCAAGAAGCGATCCAGCGTGGGCGGGCGGTCTTTGACTTCCTGCAGGGGGCCGAGCCGTACAAGTACCGTTTCGGAGCCGTGGACACCGAGGTGATACGCCTGATGGTGCTGCGCACTCCCGCTTCCGGACGGGGCTGAGGTCACCCGCAGAGGGAGTGCAGCGCTTCACGCACTGCCAGGAAATGCTCCTGCGGGGTGTCTAGGTAGGGAATGCGAGATGGGGCCAGGATGAAGCGCTGGCTGCCAGCTTCCCGAACCACCTGCCGCACCTGATCGGCGATGGCCTGGGCGGGACCTTCACGCAGCAGATCACGATCGAGCCCCCCCAACAGCGTCTTATCGGTCAAGCGTCGCGCTTCAGCCAGCGACGGGCCGGTGGTATGGTGGTTCCAGTTCACCGCCTGCACAGGGTAGCGGTTGACCAGGTCAAAGAAGGGGTCTGGCCCATGCAGGTGCAGCACCGTGATCGCTGGGGTGTGGCGCAGGGGGTCCAGCACCATCAGGTCGTAGTGCACACCGAAGGTCTCGTACTCCTCCCGCGTGAGGTGAGCGCTTGAGGCCAGTTGGGTGATGAAGAAGAGGCCGTCGGCCCGCTGCGCCAACGCTTGCCGAGCGACGCGGGCCATGGTTTCGGCGATGATGGCCAGGCCGAAGTGCAGCGCTTTGGGGGCACGGCGCAGGTGCTCCAGCACGGCATCGCCGGCCAGCTTGTAGGCCACAGTGAGGGGGCTGAAGACCGTCATCACGAAGGGCGTCTGCCCCCGAGCCAAGGTTCGCAGCTCGCGGATCGCCTGCATCTCCCGCCCCAATGCGCCGCTGGCCAGGTCCAGGGAGAGCAGGTCCAGCCACTGGTGCGGCTCTTGGATGACCCAGCGTTTCAGGGTGGGCAGCTTCTCTTCCTTGCGGGGGTAGACCACCTCGGCACCCCAGCCTTCGATGGCATACAGGTCGCTGGGGGCCAGGCGGACCAGGTCCAGCCCCAGCTCTTGGGCGAAGGCCCAGGTAGCGGCGGCCAGGTCTTGGGGGGAGCGTTCGGCCAAGGGAAAGCGTCGCCACAGGGCCAGGGGCATCCGATCGGGCGACTCGCCCTGCAAGGATGCGCGCACCCTGCGCCAGGATGCGGAGTCTCGGTCTAGCGACGCGGGTTCTATTGTCATCCTCAGGCTCAGGCTCCCTTGGGCTGTGCCGGTGGTGACTCATTATAGCAGGCTGGGCACCGGTCGGCAACTCCTTGCCGCCCCGTAGCCCACACCTGGGGAGGGAACAAGCTTGAGCAGCGAATGGCGGGCGGTTCTGGATCGGGACGAGGCGGCCACCTGGTGGCTGGATCGCGAGACGGGGGCTCTGTTCCCCATCCCCCGAGATGACTGGGAAGCCATCGCCCGCCTGGAGGGCGCGCCGGCAGCCCCGCCATCCTCGCCGGCGATGGCCCTGGCCCTGCAGGTGCAGGCCCAGCCCAAGCGCTACCTTCAGGCCCCCCTGACCGCCGAGCAGGAACTGGCCGATGGACGCGCCTTTGTGAGCAGCGTGCTATCTGCCGTGGTGCAGCGGCAACTGCAAGGCGTTCTGGAGGGACCGCGGCCCATGGAGCGGCTGCGCGCCTTGCTGGCCCGCCACCCCCATGAGCTAGCCCGCTGGCAGACGTTCCGCGCCCTACGTCTCAGACAACGCATTCAGAGGTGGCTGGATGAAGTGTGAACGCCTCGCCATAGGCGACGCAGCGGTACCGCCGGCCGACCCCGCTGCTCCACCCGCCCCTGCCGCCGGGGCAGCCCCAGCGGCCGCTGTACAAGCCAAGCCCCACACGGATATGATCAGCCGCATCCTCAACCTAGCTTGGCCGGCGCTCACAGAGCAGTTCCTGAGCATGACGGTCGGCCTGGTCAATACCTCTCTGGTGGGACACCTGGGCGCCACCCCGCTGGCGGCCGTGGGCCTCAGCGATCAGTTGGTGCAGATCTTCTCTGTCTTCTTTGGGGCGTTGGCTGTGGGCAGCACGGCGCTGGTGGCCCGGCACATTGGGGCTGGCGACCGGCGCGGCGCCGACGTGATCACCTCTCAGTCCATGCTCATGGCCTTGGGGTTGGGCACGCTGACAGCGCTGCTCACCTTCCTGCTCGCCCGGCCGGCGTTGCAGCTCTTGGGCGCAGCGGCCGATGTGCAGGAGCAAGGCACGCTCTACCTGCGCATCGTGGCCCCTAGCCTCCTGCTCATGACGGTGATGTTCGTAGGCAACGCCACCCTGAGGGGCGCTGGCAATACTCGCACCCCGATGATGGTGATGATGGCCGTCAACATCGTCAACGTGGTGGTGACCTACTCTCTCATCAACGGCGTGGCTGGCCTACCCAAGATGGGGGTGGCCGGCTCGGGCATCGGCGCGGCCACTGCCCGCTCGGTGGGCGGGCTGGCCGTGCTGGCGATCCTGCTGCGCCCCAGGAGCACGGTGAAGATCGTGCCCAAGTTCTTCCTGCACCTGAACCTGCAGCAGGTCCGCCGAGTCCTCAGCATCGGCATCCCCGCGGGGATGGAGCAGCTGCTCATGCGCCTGGCCCAGCTCACCTTCGCCGCCGCCATCACCAGCCTGGGCACCTCCAGCTATGCAGCCTATCAGATCGTCATGATGGTCATGTCGGTGGGCTACATGCCCGGTTTCGGCTTCTCGGTGGCCTCTACCACCATGGTGGGGCAAGAGCTGGGCGCCGGCCGGCCCAGCCAGGCGGAAGCCGCCGTCAAGACCACGGTCAAGCTGGGGATACTCTCCGCCGTCATCGTGGGGGGAGTCTTGTTCCTCTGGCCCCGCGCCGTGGCCAGCCTATTCACCAACGACCTGGAGGTCATGGAGCAAGCCCTCCTGGGCGTCCGCACGTTCGCCTTGGCTCAGCCGCTGGTGGTGTTCTGTTTCACCTACGGCGGCGCCCTGCGGGGAGCCGGGGAGACCCGCCCGGTGCTGGTGGTCACCGTTGCCACCATCTGGTTGGTACGACTGGTCCTGGGCTACCTGCTGACCATCGTCTTTGGCCTGGGGCTAGTGGGCGCCTTCATTGCCGTGGACTTGGATTGGCTTGTCCGCGCCTTCCTGCTGCGGCGCCTGTTCCAGCGGGGACGCTGGAAGACCATCAAGGTCTAGGGAGCCTGAAGCGGCTCCAGGGGATGCCGAGATGCTGCCAACCGCTCATGTGGAGCTGACCTGGGGGGCGCTGCGCTGTCTGCAGCAGCGCCTGCCTGGCCGCTTGGCCAACGTAGACTACCGCGGGGTGGCTGCAGCCGCCATCCTGCCCGATCTCATCGACAAGCCGCTGGCCATCTGGGTGCTGCCCCACTCGGGGGCGGCGCTGCTGTGGGCCCACACCCTGCTCGTCCACGCCGGCCTCTGGTTGACCCTGTTGGCGCGGCGGGCCTGGGGCTGGCTGCCCTACGCCCTGGCTTTCTCTGGCCACCTGGCGGCCGATCGCATGTGGGGCTTCCCGCAGACGCTGCTGTGGCCCCTGCGGGGCCGCCAGTTCCACCAGTGGCGTCACGTGGGCACACCCCAGGAGTTTGCCCAGGCCTATCGGGACATCGTGCGGGAGGAGCCCAAGCTGGTGCTCTTCGAAGTGGCCGGGCTGCTCACCCTGGGCTGGCTGGTCTGGCGTCACTGTCTGTGGCAGCCCCGGCGGCTTTGGCGCTTTGTCGCCAGCGGGCGGCTGCCCGAAGGAGCCTGACCATGCGCGTCATCAGCGGCAAGGCCAAGGGGCGTCGGCTCCTCAGCGTGCCCGGGGAGGGCACGCGGGCCATCACCGACCGTGTGAAGAGCGCCCTCTTCAGCATCCTGGTGGACGAAGTGCCCGGCGCTCGTCTGTTGGACCTGTTCGGCGGCACCGGCAGCGTGGGCATCGAAGCGTTGAGCCGCGGGGCGCGGCAGGTGGTCTTCGTGGAGCGCAGCGCGGCGGCCCTGCACACCCTGGGGGAAAACCTGCACCGCACCGGCCTGGCCGACGGCGCGCAGGTGGTGCGGGGCGACGCCTTTCGCTACTTGGCCCGAGGCGGCGAGCCCTTCGACATTATCTACGTGGCTCCGCCGCAGTACCAAGGGCTCTGGAAGCGGGCCTTGCGGGGCGTGGACCAGAACGAACGGCTCCTGACGCCCCATGGGCAGGTGGTTGTGCAGGTCCACCCCAAGGAGTGGGAGCCGCTGGACCTGACGCGTTTGCGCCTGACCGACCAGCGCCAGTACGGCAGCACCCTGCTCTGTTTCTACCGCCTTCTGTCAGGGGACGAAGAGGCGCTGCCAGGGGAAGCCGGCCAGATCCAAGGGGAGGCCGACGCGCCCTAGCGGCCCACCGGCCAAGATGCGCGGGTAGACCTGGCAGGGGTGGCCGGTGTCGGCGCGGCAGCGGCTGGGCACATCGTCGGGGAACGGCAGCCCCAGCGAACGGGCTGCCCGGCCCAGGTGGCACAGGGGGAGGCCCATCACGCTGGCGTAGCAGCCCTCCAGGCGGGAAGCAGGTCGGAACTCCTGGTGCTGAACGGCGTAGGCGCCGGCCTTGTCCAGCGGATCCCCGCTGGCCACATAGGCTTGCACCTCATCGTCGGAGTAGGGACGCATCCACACCAGGCTCAAGGCGTAGTCTACCGCTGCCTGCCCGGCCCTGCCGTCCACCAGGGCCACGCCGCTCATCACTTGGTGAGGGCGGTCCCGCAGGCGCAGCAGCATCTCCCGAGCATCCTCTGGCCCTGCTGGCTTGCCCAACGGCTCGCCATCCAGCGCCACCAGCGTGTCGGACCCCACCACCAAACGCCCGGGGAAGTCGGCGGCGGCGGCCAGGGCCTTGCTCAGGGCCAGACGCACCACCGTCTGACGCGGGGGCTCGTGGGGCAGGGGAACTTCCGGTAGGTTCACGCTGACCGCCTCGTGGGCCAGGCCCAGCAGGGCCACGAAGGCCCGCCTCCGTGGGGAGCCGGAGGCCAGCACCCAGGGCAGCAGCGGGGTCAAGGGCGGGCGCTCCTGGCTCACCCGTAGTAGCCGCGGTATTCGGGCGGCAACAGGGCAGCCACACGAACCATCATCAGATCGGCCCACTCTTGGAGCTGCTCGTGGGAAGGCTTGGCCACCTCGCTGCTCCCGGGCAGGCGGAAGGGCTCACCGAAGACCACATGCACCTCCGCTCGCCGGCCGCGCCGCAGGGCAGAGAAGATCTGCTCGTGCCCCCAGGCCCCCACAGGGAAGATCACCGCGCCGGTCTTCCAGGCCAGCAGCGCCACGCCAGGCTTGGCCTTTTGTAGTGAGTGGGTGGGACTGCGCGTTCCCTCGGGGGCCACCCCCAAGGCGATGCCCGACTCTAACGTGCGCACCGCCTGACGGATCGCCTTGCGATCGGGCTCGCCGCGGCGCACGAAGATTGCCCCCAGGCTGCGGAAGAGCAACCCCGGGAAGAGGCTACGATCGTGTTTGCTGGCCACGAAGAC
>JAAYZY010000299.1 GCA_012514615.1 Chloroflexota bacterium
AAGGCTCTCTCGGCCCCGTGGCTCTCGCTCTGCCACAGAGAGCAGCCCGAAACCCCCTGACGCCAACGGCGCGCAAGGGGCAACTCGGCCTAGCGTCGGATCGTGCATATCCATTATACACCCAGACAGTTCAATTGGCAACCAAGATGGAGGTTCCCCCTATGCCGCCGAAGCCAGATGCAGCAGCAAGTCCCTCAGGGCCAGCGAGGCCGTGGCCAGGCGCTGCGGATCCACCACCTCAGGGAGGTCGCCCTGGGAGTGGGCAACCGTCGCCAGAATCTCGCCCACGCCCTCGGAGGTGACCGCCAGGGCTGGCACCCCCTTCTGCATGAGGACGGCGTGGTCGCTCTGGTACCACGGCTCCCCTTCCATGAGGCCTTCATGGGCGGCAAGGGCGGCGTGGATGGTCTGTTCCAGGGGCGGTGGGCAGCCGTACAGGGAGTAGGCGGTGCGCCCCCGGTGGAAGCCCAGGGCATCCAGGTTGATCCCCAGGCCGATCTCCTCCAAACGCCCCTGGTTCTGCGCCAGCCAGAGCAGCTCGCCGGCGGCAGAGTAATCATCCTCGCCGTTCACGGCCACCAGCTCGATCTGCATGTCGCTGGCGTAATCCTTCAGCAGCTTAGCCACCAGGAGCAGCGTGGCCACCCCAGCGGCGTTGTCCACCGCGCCGGGCGTGTTCACAGAAGTGTCGATGTGGGCGAAGAGGACCGCGCGGCGGGGGGCGTTGCGGCCCTTGCGGGCTACCACGTTGCAGCCGTGGGCCGGCTGGCGCTGGGCCCTCATCGCCAGCTGCGCTTCCTGGCCGGCCAGCGCGGCCAGGCGCTCCCCCTCCTGTTCGGTGGTGTAGACGGAAGGGATGTGGAAGTTGCCGTCGTAGAACAGGGGGAAGGGGTAGACTGCCCCGGCCATCTGCGGGTTGCGAGAGGTGGCGCAGACGACGGCCCGGGGCTGCTTGCCTTCCACCAGGGCGTAGACCTGCTGGTGTTCTTCAGGGTTGTAGAAGGGGTAGCCTTTGGGCATGAGCTGCTCTCGAGCGATCTGGCCCCGCAGCAACAGCACCCGATCCGTGGCCTCGGCTGCGGCGAGCTCGTCCACTGTGGCGGCCGCCACCAGGGGGGCCTGGCAGCAGATGCCCAGGGTGTAGGGGCTGGCCTGCACCGGGAAGGCCTGCCCGGCCACGGTGAGGTTTGCGCCCTGTTCGTGCCAATCCAGGCACTCGAACCGAGGCGTTTCGGTGGCCCACCCCAGCGCGCTCAGCTCGGCGGCCAGCCATTCGGTGGCGGCGCGGTTGCCGGCGCTGCCCACGCGCCGGGTGGGGACGTCCAGACACAGCCGCCGCAAAGCGGTCGCGGCTACGTCGGTCAGCGATGCAGAGGTCATGGCCTCACCTCCTAAGGGTAGTCTGTGGGCGTGCGGCCCAGGCTCAAGCCCCCTGGGGGAAGAGCCGGGCGATTCTCTCTGATTCTGGGAGGACGCTCCCCCGTTCGTCCACGGCCTGGTTGGCCCCGTTCACCATGCGGGCGCGCACCTGGCCGCAGGCGTGAGGGTTGCCTCGCAGTTGCGGGGCGTCCAGCAGGCCCAGCTCCACCGCCCGGGCCAGCGTCTCCACATCCAGCAGCGGGTTGGCGGCCCCGTCGGCGCTCAGTTCGCGGATGGCCGCCACCAGGGTCATGGTCTCGGCCTTCAGTTCTTCCTTGCGCTGCTGGATCTCCGGGTCTTGGGTCATGTCGGGCTGGCCCTGCAGGCGTTGACGA
>JAAYZY010000300.1 GCA_012514615.1 Chloroflexota bacterium
ACACCACTGAGTGGTGGAGAGCGGTGGCTGGCCGGGGCCATGGTGCTTCTCTTCGTCTTGGTGTGGACGCCGATCCCCTTGGAGATCATTACATGACGAAATCTGCCCCAGAACCGAGCTCCGACAAAGCGTTCGCCCGCGGTCGTCCCAGCTACTGGTGGCGAGCCGGCCAAGAACGTCGCCTCCAGTTGGTCTGCGAGAGGATCGCTCCTCAGGGGCTGCGCCTGCTGGATGCCGGCTGCGGCGTGGGTACCTACACCCAGGCGTTCGGCCGCGCCGGGGCCATCACCGCGGGGATCGACATTGAAGAGGAACGTGTGGCCCGGGGGAGGGAAGCGGCCAGGGGGGCTGTGCTGAGCGTAGCTTCGGCCGAGCGGCTCCCTTTCCCCGCTGGGACCTTCGATGTGGTCTTCAGCCACGAGGTCATTGAGCACCTGGATGACGACCTGGCTGCCCTGCGAGAGGCAGCGCGCGTCCTGAAGCCAGGTGGGCATGTGGTCCTCTTCGCCCCCAACCGAGGGTTTCCCTTCGAGACCCACGGCTTCGTCTGGCGGGGCCGCTATCGCTTCGGCAACATCCCGCTGGTGAACTGGCTGCCCCTGCCGTGGCGCAACCGCCTGGCCCCCCACGTGCGGGCCTACACCGGCCGGGAGCTGCGCCGCCTGGTGCAGGCCAGCGGGCTGCAGGTCACGTACCACACTCAGATCTTCCCCGGTTTCGACCGCGTCGAAGAGAGGCGGCCGCGGTTGGGGCGCATCATCCGCGCCGTCGCTCACCAGCTAGAGCGAACACCGCTGCGGGTGTTGGGCATCTCCCACTTCCTGGTGGCCCGAAAACCGGGGCTCGGCACACAGACTCTTGACATAGAGGGATGATTACGTTATACTCTTACATAGAACGTAGGCACCATCGTTACACCCCATCCTCGCTGTACCCATCCACTGGCTATGTTGGGCGCACCGTCCGTTTTGTGGCGCAAAGGAGGCCTGAGATGGAGAAACCCTGGCTGGCGTTCTACGACGACGGCGTCCCTGCCCGCATCGACTACCCGCAGGTCCCCGTCGACCACTTCGTCACCGACTCCACCAACAAGTACCCTGACAACACGGCGCTCATCTTCTACAACCGCAAGCTGACCTACCGGCAGTTCGAAAGCTTGGTAGATCGCTTCGCGGCTGGCCTGCAGGCGCTCGGTGTCCAGAAGGGCGACCGCGTGGCCGTCCATCTGCCCAACTGCCCCCAGCACCCCATCGCCTACTACGGCGTGTTGAGGGCCGGCGGGATCGTGGTGCCCTGCAACCCGCTCTACGTAGCCCGGGAGCTGGAGCACCAACTGCTGGACTCAGGCGCGCAGATCATCGTCACCCTCAGCTCGTTCTACGGCACGGTGCAGCAGGTCCGCCAGAGCGCCGGCCTTCGGCACGTCATCGTGGCCAGAATCAAAGACTACTTCCCACCGCTGCTGGCCTTGCTCTTCACTCTCCTCAAAGAGAAGAAGGAGGGCCACTACGTGGACATCAGCGGCGACGCTGACACCATCTTCTTCACCGATTTCGTCAAGAACGCACCGCCCAAGCCCAAGCCGGTGGAGGTGCTGCCGGAAGACACCGGCGTCCTTATGTACACCGGCGGCACCACTGGGGTGCCCAAAGGAGCGCAACTCACCCACCGCAACCTGTTGGCCAATGCCCTGCAGACCAGGCATTGGGTCTCCGACGTGCAGCCAGGTGCGGAGGTCTTGCTCACGGCCTTGCCGCTCTTCCACAGCTTCGGGATGACCACCTGCATGAACCTGGCGGCCGTAAGCGGCGCGGCCATGCTGCTGATCCCCAACCCTCGGGACATCAAGAACGTGCTCACCAACATCAACAAGCACCAGCCCACCCTGTTCCCGGGTGTGCCCACCATGTATGTGGCCATCAACAACCACCCGGAAATCGCCAAGTACAACGTGCGCTCTGTGCGGGCGTGCATCAGCGGGGCCGCTCCCCTGCCGGTGGAGGTGCAGACCAAGTTCCAGGATCTCACTGGCGCGAAGCTGGTGGAAGGCTACGGCCTCAGCGAGGCCACGCCGGTGACCCACGCCAACCCGATCCAGGGCCAGAACAAGATCGGCACCATCGGGCTTCCCTTCCCCGACACCGAAGCCAAGATCGTGGACCTGGACACCGGCGAACAGGAGCTGCCGTCGGGCGAGATCGGCGAGCTGGTGGTGCGGGGCCCGCAGGTGATGAAGGGCTACTGGAACATGCCCACTGAGACAACCAACGTCCTGCGGAACGGCTGGTTGCACACCGGCGACATCGCCCGCATGGATGAGCAGGGCTACTTCTCCGTCGTAGACCGCAAGAAGGACATGATCATCGCCGGCGGGTTCAACATCTATCCACGGGACATCGAAGAGGTTCTCTACGAGCACCCGAAGGTGAAAGAGGTGGTCGCGGCCGGCGTCCCAGACGCCTACCGCGGCGAGACGGTGAAGGCCTATGTGGTGCTCAAAGATGGACAGACGGCTACCGAGGAAGAACTGATCGAGTTCTGTCGCCAGAACTTGGCCAAGTACAAGGTGCCCCGGGCGATCGAGTTCCGCAGCGAGCTGCCCAAGACCATGGTGGGCAAGATCCTGCGCCGAGCCCTGGTGGAGGAAGAGCGCCGCAAACAGGCCGGCGCCTAACCTCACACTCCCCTCACCCGTTCGACAGGCTGGCCTCTTCGGGGCCAGCCTGTTAGCCCCACGGCTCGGGCAGCAGTCGACGGGTACCTCCGCCCCAACCCTCCGCCTCGTGATTGCCAAGGCAGGCGAACTGTGCTACACTCCGGCGCGACTGCACATCTCCTTTTGGATACCCTTGGAGGAACATGCACACTGCACTTCTGGCAGCTGGCCCCTGGGCCCTGCTGCTAGGCCTGGCCGCTGCCGGGTGGGCCGCCCTGCAGCGCTTGCGGGTACCGGCCGCGGCCGTACTCGGTCCCATGGTCTTCGTGGCCACAGCCGCCATCGCCGGCCTGCCCCAACCTGCCATCCCTGAAGGTCCGAAACTCGCCCTGCAAGTGGCCATTGGCTTGTTTGCCGGGGTCAGCCTGAACCGTGAGACGGCGGCAAACGTGCGCTCCATCGGTTGGCTGCTGGCCTATGTGACCGGTTGGACTGTGGGCTCGGCCATGCTCATTGGCCTGGGCCTCTCGTTGCTGAGCGATGTGAGCCTGGCGACTGCGCTGTTAGGGGCCAGCCCCGGCGGACTGCCGGAGATGACCGCCATGGCCGTTACGGTGGATGCAGACACCCCCACCGTGGCCGTCATGCACTCGGTGCGCTACTTCACGCTGCTGGCCATCATTCCGTTCTTGGTCAAGCGTGGGAACCCGGCCGCGCCCCCAGCGCAGCAAAGCCATTCCGCGGCTCCCCGCCAGGCGTCCTCCGCGCGCTCTGACGGGGCTGGCGGCCGGCTGGGCTTCCGCTTCCGGCCCGAAGACCCCCGCCCC
>JAAYZY010000301.1 GCA_012514615.1 Chloroflexota bacterium
CGAACGCTCCGCTGACGTCCGGCTTGGAAGTGCAGGTGCTGCGGGCTCGCCGCGTGACCCTGGAAGCCGATGGCAGCCTGCGCGACCTGCTGACCCATGCCCAACGCCCCGAGGAGATCCTGCGCGAGTGCGGCCTGGGGTTGGGCGCCAACGATCAGATCCGGGTAGACGGTGCGCCTTGGTCGGCAGAGCGGCCTCTGCCGGCGACCGAGGCGCCGGCGGAGCGGCCCTCGGCGCGGCTAACGCTGCGCCGTGCGGTGCCCATCGAAGTGACGGTCGATGGCTCCCGGGCCACGCTACTGACCGCAGCAGCCAACGTGGGGGAGGCCTTGCGTGGCGAAGGCATCCTCGTCTACCTGGGCGACCTGGTGCGGCCGAGCCTCGGCACCCCCGTCTCCGCCGGGCTGCAGGTCTACATCGAGCACTCCGTTCCCCTAGGCATACAGATGGATGGGCAAACGGTGCAGACGCGAACGCGTGAGCAGACCGTGGCCCAGGCTCTCGCTGCCGAAGGGGTGCACCTGGTGGGGCAAGACTACGTGCTGCCAGGGCTGGATGCCGCGGTGGAGCCCGGGCTAAAAGTTCGGGTGGTGCGGGTGCGCGAGGCCTTCGATGTTGAGCAAGAGACCATCCCTTTCGAGAGCGTCTGGGAACCCGACCCTGAGTTGGAGCTGGATCAGCAGCGGCTGGACCACCCGGGTCAGGTGGGCCTGATCAAGCATCGCTACAAGGCGGTGTACGAGGATGACCAGCTTCTGGATCGCTCCTTGGAAGAGGTCTGGGTGGACCAGGAGCCAGAGACGCGCCGGGTGGCCTACGGCACCAAGATCGTGACTCGCGAGCTGGAGACGCCGGAGGGCACCGTGCGCTACTGGCGCAAGGTGCGCGTTCTGGCTACGTCCTACACCGCGGCCACATCGGGCAAGTCCCGCGACCATCCGCAGTACGGCGTCACTTACCTGGGGTGGAACATGCGCGCCGGCATCGTGGCGGTGGACCCCACCGTGATTCCCATGCACACCGGCGTTTACGTGCCGGGGTACGGCAACGGCGTGGCCGGCGACACCGGCGGGGCGATCAAGGGTCGGCGCATCGACCTGGGGTACGAGGAGCACCAACTGGCCCTGTGGTACCGTTGGGTGGATGTCTACCTGCTGGAGCCGGCGCCGCCGCGCAGCCAGATCCGCTATGTGCTGCCCAACTGGCCCGTGGAACGGCGATGACGGCAGACGATCCGGGCCGCCTGCCTGCCCGACTGGATGCGCTGGGCATCCGGCCGAAGCACCATCGTGGGCAAAACTTCCTGGTGTCGGAGGCCATCCTTCAGCAGATCGTGGAGGCGGCGCAGGTGGGGGCCGATGACTGGGTGATCGAGGTGGGGCCCGGTCCAGGCAACCTGACCCGCCTGCTGGCGAAGCGGGCAGCCAAGGTCATCGCCGTGGAAGTGGACGAGCGCCTGCTGGCGCTGCTGCGTCGGGACCTGGCCGACCAGCTCAACCTCTGTGCGGTCTTGGGAGATGCTCGGCGCCTGACCCCGGCTGAGCTTCTGCGGCGGGCTGGCGACGCGAGCGGTTCCCACCCCTACAAGGTGGTGGCCAACCTGCCCTACTACCTCACGTCTGCCATCTTGCGCCAGTTCCTGGAGTCTGCACCCGCGCCGCAGCTCTTGGTGGTGACAGTGCAGTGGGAGGTCGCCCAGCGCATCGTGGCGCAGCCGCCCCAGATGAGCCTGTTGGGGGTGGCGGTGCAGTTCTACGCTGAGCCGCAGGTGGTGCGCAAGGTGCCAGCAGGGGCCTTCCATCCGCGCCCGAAGGTGGATTCTGCCGTGTTGCGTCTGGGGGTGCGGCCCAGGCAGGAGTGGCCCCACGGCGACCCAGAGGCGTTCTTCCGGATCGTGTCGGCCGGCTTCAGCCAGCGGCGCAAACAGTTGGGGAACTCGCTGTCCCACGGCTTGGGGGTGAGGAGCCAGGCGGTGCTGCCGGCCCTGGCCGCGGCAGGGGTGCTGGCCACCCGGCGGGCGGAGACGCTGACGCTGGAGGAGTGGAGCCGTCTGACCGACGCCCTATCCTTGCCCCACGGCGAAGGCGATGGCCAGCCCCTCGGTGTGGGATAGGCTAATGGCGATCTCCTGCAGGCCCAGGGCCGCGGCTCGCCGCTGGGCCGGGCCGTGCAGGCGCACCAGCGGCTTGCCTTGGCCGTCCGGCAGCACTTCCAGGTCTTGCCAACGGAGACCAACCACGCCGCTGCCCAGCAGCTTGGAGAGCGCTTCTTTGGCGGCGAAACGCGCCGCCAACTGGGGCAGCCGCCCGGCGCAGTAGCGCAGCTCCTCGTCTGTGTAGATCCGCTGCAAGAAGCGTTGGCCGTGGCGAGCCACCATCCCTTCGATGCGGGCGACTTCCACCAGGTCGACGCCAACGGCCAGCACCGTCTAGGCCTCCCCCAGGACGCGCCGCGCCAGGGCCTGGCCCATCTCCACCGCGTAGTTGGTCCCCCGATCCCACGGGTAGACTTGGCTCATGGTGCCCAGGTAGAGCCCCTCCAGGGGCGTCTCCAGGGGCGGGAGCCGTTGGGCGTGACCCAGGAGCGGCACCGGCTGGGCATCGTCGGCGGTGAAGAGCCAGCTGCGGCGCACCCAGTCCGCTTGGAACTGCGGTTGAATGCGCTGGAGGCCAGGCAGGAACTCCTGCAGCAGCGCTTCTTTGCCCATCCCAAAGTAGCGATGCCCCCGGGGCAGGTAGTGGCCGCAGTAGACGATGTGCTCACCCCCATAGTGGGCCTTGTCCATGTAGTTGGTGTGCTCCACCATGGCCAAGAAGGGGAACTCGTTGGCCGGGAGGTTGAGCCAATAGACGTCTGGCGTCAGGGGGCGGGAGATGGCCAACACCAGGGTCAGCGCTCCCACGGTTTGTAGCTCTTCGAGGCGCTCACGGTAGTCTGCCGGCAGGTCTGGCGCCAGTTGGGGCAGGAAGCGCAGCGGCGCGGTGTACAGCACGCGGTCGAAGGTGTGTCGCTGGCCGGCAGCCTCCACCAGGAGGTGGCCGTCGCTCTGCTGGATGCGGACGACGGGGGCGCGGCGGTGGATGACGGCGCCCTGGCCCTCGGCGCGGGCCGCTAGGTGGTCGATGAACGCTTGGAACCCACCGCGGAAGTACCCCAGCTTGGGCGTGCGCTTGTGGAAGCGAGCCCAGAACCAGGCCATGTTGATCCCCTGATAGGCGTCGCCGAACTTGCCTTCCAGCAGGGGTTGCCAGAGCACCTGGTATGCTTCCTCACCCATCCAGCGCACGATCCACTCGTAGGCGGCCTTGCCGTCCAGGGGTTCCCAGCGGCGGGTGAGGCGCAGGTAGAGGATGGCCAGGCCGGTGCGCAGCTTGGCCAGGAGCCCCAGGTGAGGGAAGGTGAGCACGGCCAGTGGGCTATCGAACGGGTAGGGGCGCCCGTGAGACCAGACCGCCGTCAGGGGGCGGGGGAAGAGCAGGCCATCGCCGTAGCCGACCTCCTGGGCCAGGCGGATGATCACATCGTCGGAGGCGAAGACGTGATGGTAGAAGTGCTCCAGCGACCACTCCCAGGCAGGGTCGGAGAAGCCGGCGCTGAGCCCCCCCAACGTATCCTCCGCCTCGAATACCGTCACCGAGCAGCCACGTTTGCTCAGTTCATAGGCTGCAGTGAGGCCGCTGAGGCCCCCGCCGACGATGCCGATCGTCAGGTTCTCGTTGGGCATGGTGATTGCCTCGTTTGTGGGTGTGATGATGGCCCAGTCAGGCTGCCGGGCCAGGGTCGGCCGGTGCGCTTTCTTCGCGCAGGCGGCGCGCCTCAGCGAAGTCCCGCCACGACACGCTTTCCCGCCACATGTAGAACGCGCCCAACAGGGTGATGGGCAGCCAGAGCGCGGCGTGGAGGACGAACGTGTAGCCGGCGGCCATCTCCGCCGGCACGCCGAACGCCTTGAGCACCTCGATGCCCGGCGTGTCGAAGGTGCCCACATAGCCGGGCGACGAGGGGATGGTGGTGGCCAGGTTGACCACGCCGTTCATGAGCATGAGCACGTAGAACGGAACGGTGAAGCCGAAGCCGTGCATCACGAACCAATACTTCACGGTCTCCGTCAGCCAGATAACCAGGGAGGTGACGAAGACCATGAGCACATCTCGGCCGCTGCGCAGGGAGGCCAGCCCATCCATGAAACGGTCCAGAATGCCTCGAGCCGGCTCGCGGAAGCGCTCTGGCACCAGGCGATCGATGAACCAGTTGTAGATCCGCTGGGCTAGGGCGGGCCGAGCGGCGATGGCGAAGAAGATCGCCAAGGAGCCGAAGAAGAGCAGGCTGAAGACCACCACAATCTGCCGCAGCCAGTCGGGCATGGGGGTGAAGGGCAGGGAGGCGAAGACGAAGAGCAGCATCACCACCCCGTCGAAGATGCGCTCCACGATCACCGTGGCCAACGAGGCGCTGACGCTGACATCGTCTTTGCGCTTGAGCACGTAGGCCCGGATGACCTCGCCGGCGCGGGCCGGGTAGACGTTGTTCCCCATGTAGCCAATGCAGACCACCGGGAAGAGCCGTCGCAGGGGGACGACCTTCAGCGGGCGCAGGAGGTAATGCCAGCGCCAGGTGCGGGCCCACACCGCCCCGAAGTAGACCAGCACGCCAGGGATGAGCCAGAGGTACTGGGCTTCAGAAATGGTCTCGGCCACTTCGGCCAGGTGCAGGCCGGAGAGGGCCTTGTAGAGAAAGGCGGCGCTGATGACCAGCCCGAGCCAGAAGTGCCATCGTTTCAGCATAGGTCCTCACAGAAGTGGGTCTGCTCGTCTCCGCTGCAATCTTGATGCCAAGACGCGTCTGCCGACGAAGTATTACAGCCTCAGGCGCTGGCCGGGTCCGGCTGGCGCAGCATGGCGCCTAGCACCCGCTCCAAGGCCATGGTGTGGCTGCACACCTGATGGGACTGGAAGAAACGGCAGGTGCAAGACCACTTGCCCTCGTCATACTCCACAGTGTGGCTGTTATTCTCGCCGCGGAAGGCAACCCGGAACGCCTGGAACTGCATGCGCTCGGGCTCGTCGGCGTAGATGCGGGCCTTCTGAATCTTGCTGATCATGCTGGAATCCATGTCAACCTCCTCAATCGTTCTGGGGATGAGGAACAGAGAGAGCA
>JAAYZY010000028.1 GCA_012514615.1 Chloroflexota bacterium
CACTACTTCGCCGCGGTGCTGGCCATCCCCCTGGGCCACCGCTCTGACCGCCACCCCTGGCGGGGCTTCCACCGCACGCCCTACATCGCCGCCGGCACGCTGCTGACGGTGGTCGCCGTCGCGTTGATCCCTTTCGCGGCCTTGCTCTTGGCGGAGCCGGGCGGCTGGGCGCTGAAGGTGGCTGCTGGGGTGGCCCTCTTCTTGGCCATGGGCACCGGGATGCACGTGACCGGCACCGCCTACCTCTCCCTCATCGCCGACCTGACCGAGAGCCAGGAGCGGGGCAAGGTGATGGCCATCACGTGGGCCATGATGATGGTGGGCATCCTGGGGGGCGTCTTCCTGGGTACGCGCCTGTTGGACGCCTACAGCCCCAACCGGTTGGTGACCCTCTTCGTGGTGGTGGCTGGCTTGGTGGCCCTGCTGACGGCGGCAGCCGTCTGGGGCCAAGAGCGGCCCCGCGCCGCCCAACCCTCCAAGGAATCGCTGGGCTTCCCGCAGGCCCTGCGGCTGCTGGGCCTTAGCCGCCAGACTCGCACCTTCTTCGCCTTCCTCTCCGGGGGCATGTTCTTCCTCTTCCTGCAGCAGATCGTGCTGGAGCCGTTTGGCGGCGACGTGCTGGGGCTGAGCATCCGTGAGACGACCCTCTTCAACGCCTACCAGATGGTGGGTGTGCTTTCGGGCATGGGGTTGGCTGGCGGCTGGCTGAGCAAGCGGCTCCGCCGCAAGGCGGTGACTGGCCTGGGCGCCCTGGCGGCCGCTGCTGCCTTCTCCGTCCTCACCGTGGCTGCTGCCGGAGAACTGCTGCCCCTGGTGCGGCCGGCCATCGTGGTGATGGGGTTGGGCATGGGCATCTTCACCGTGGGCGGCCTAGCCCTGATGATGGACCTGACGGCCCACGGCCAGGTGGGGCTCTTCATGGGCGCCTGGACCTTGGCCCAAGCCATGGCCAACGGTCTGGCCTCTGTGGGAGGCGGCGCGCTGCACGACATCGGCCTGGCCATCTGGGGCACCGAGGCGGCGGCCTACGCCCTGGTCTTCCTTTGCGAGGCCGGCGGCCTGCTGGCCATGCTGGCCCTGCTGGTGCGCATCGACGTGACTCGCTTCCGCCATGAGGTGGAGCAGCTCTCTTGGCAGATCATCGCCGAGGCCTCGTAGCGGCCGTGATGGGCGCCGGAGGGGTGTTGTGACCATCTACCTGGATGTGGCTGCCGCGGTGCACGGCCGGGCCGGGCTGGGCCGCTATGCCGAGAGCCTCACCCGCGCCCTGGTGGCCCAACGGCCGGGAGAGTTCGCCCTCTTCTACAACGACGACCCCACGGCGCAGCCCCTGGCCGGGCTGGAAGCCGTGCCCACCCGCCGAGTGCGGGCCGGCTACAAGCCTTGGCGCATGGCCGTGTGGGCGGGCCAGGCGCTGCGCCTGCCGTTCAACCGTCTGCTGCCCGAGGCCACCCTCTACCACGCCACCGAGCACCTGCTGCTGCCGCTGGCCAACGTGCCCACCGTCCTCACCGTGCACGATCTCATCTTCCACCGCTTTCCTCAGTACCACAAGCGCCTGAACTACTGGTACCTGCGGTTGACCATGCCGCTCTACGTGCGGCGGGCCAGCGCGGTTGTCGCGGTCTCCCAGGCCACCCGCAACGATCTGGTGGAGCTGTACGGCACCCCGCCGGCCAAGATCCACGTGATCCACGAGGCCGCTGCCCCCCAGTTCCGCCCGGCGTCGCCACAGGGCGTCGCCTCGGTGCGGGAGCGCTACGCCCTGCCGCAGCGCTTCTTGCTCACTGTGGGGACGGTGGAGCCGCGCAAGAACCTGCCGGGCTTGCTGCGGGCGTTGCATCGCCTGACGGATGTGTCGCTGGTGGCGGCGGGCGGCACGGGCTGGTTGCCGGAAGAGACGTTCCGCACTTGCGAGGAGTTGGGGTTGGGGGATCGGGTGCGCTGGCTGGGCTACGTGCCCGACGCCGACCTGCCGGCTCTCTACAGCGCCGCTGACGCCGTGGCTCTGCCCAGCTTCTACGAAGGCTTCGGGCTGCCGGTGTTGGAGGCCATGTCGTGCGGCGCGCCGGTGCTGTGCAGCCGGTCGTCCAGCCTGCCGGAAGTGGGGGGCGATGCGGCCCGCTATTTCGACCCCCACCAGCCGGCGGAGATGGCCGCGGTCATCGACCAGGTGTGGGCCGATGAGTCGCTGCGGTCCGAGATGCGCGCCGCCGCCCTGAGGCGAGCGGCCGGCTTCTCGTGGGGCGAGACCGCCCGCCAGACCTATGCCCTCTACCAGGCTCTGCTGAAGGCCTAGAGCGGGGCCCTCTACTTACCGGCCAGCGCCTCCACTGGGATGCGGTAGACGGTGCAGAGCTCCCGCCCGGCCGTGTCGTAGTGGCGCTCTGTCTGCCCGCCGGGGTAGCGGGCCTGGATCGCTTCCAGGTCGCCCTGACGGTGAGGCAGCGCCACCACCAGCAGTCCCCGACTGGGGTCGCTGGGCGGGGCCAGGTCGTCCGTGCTCTCCAGGTCTTGCAGGTTGGGCACCCCATGGGCGATGAAGCGGACGGCTCCGTACTTGGCCACGAGGTGCGGGGCGCCCAGCAGGTACGGGTCGTAGCGGTCGGCGTAGGCCACCACCTGCCGCGCCGCCACGGCCGGGGCCTGCGCCCCGCCGATGCGTGGGTAGGTCACGAAGTAGGTCTGCAGGTTCAGCCCCAAGGTGGCCAGCCCCAAGATGGCCAGCACGGGCACGCCCAGCAGGTCCAACCGCCGCCACACGCTCAAGTTCACCAGCCGCCAGGCGCGGTCGGCGAACAGGCCGGCCAGCAAGAACACCGCTGGGGCGACGATCTGCAGCCGTTGGCCGGACGGCGGATCGATGGTGACGACCCCGCCCAGCACCGCCCCCAAGCCAAACCAGGCGACCAGCGAGAACTCATGGTACCGCCGCAGGCGCGCCGCCGCCAAGGCCAGACCAAGCCAGAAGAGCAGCGCCGCGACCAAGTCGAAGGCCGCCGGCTCTTGCACGTAGAAGCCTGAGCCATCGCCGCGGCGGATGAAGAATTGCAAGGTGCGCCCCACCTGGTGCTCCACCAGGGCCGGCAGGTCCTCTGGCCAGGCAGCCTCCGGCCCCAGCGTGTGGCGCATCCCCTCGGGGCTGAACACCCGCACCCCGACCATGCGGTTGAGGAACGTCTGCGGCTCTAGCACATAGTGGTAAGCCAAGGGGGCCATGGCGATGAACGCCGCCAACCATAGGGCCGCCACGTGGCGCAGGGGCAGCCTCCGTTCCCAAGCCAAAAACAGCAGCAGCGGCACGGCGATCACCGGCAGCAGGCGCGAGGCGTAGTAGGTGTACTGGCTGAGCCCCATCACCAGCCCGGCGCCCACGAAGAGCGCCAACGAGGGCAGCCCCTGGGCTGCCCTGGGGGCGTCGCGACGCGCCAGCCGTTCTCGGGCCAGGGCCAGCAGCAGCATGGACAGCACCATGGAGAAGGTGGACTCGATGAAGTGGCTGCCGAAACGGCTGTAATGGATGTGCAGGTGGGAGACGGCTGTCAGCCAGGCCGCCGCCGCGCCGGCCAGCCGGCCCCAGCCCACGCGCCCGATGCCGTAGACCAGCGGCACGCACAGCGTGCCCACGATGACCGAGAGCATGCGCAGGCCCCCCACACCCTTGCCAAACAGCGCCATGGACCCTGCCTGCAGGTAGTGGAACAGGGTGGGGCAATCGAACCAGCCGGTGCCGAAGGGCGGCGGCGGGTCTTTGCCTTCCAGCACCGCCAGGGCCAGCAGGCCGGTCTCCCCCTCGTCGCCGTGGAACGTGGCTGGGACGTACTCGATGTTGTAGGAGCGCAGACCGAAGGCCAAGCCGGTGAGCAGCACCACCATCAGCGCTTCCAGCGCCACCTGCCGCTGGCCCAGCGCCCCCAAGCGAGAGAGGCCCCGCCGCAGGCTGACGCCGTCGTCCAGCCAAGCGCCCACAAGCGTCAGGCCCAGGGCGGCCAGCCACAGGCCCACCGCGGCGCTGCTGTGGGGGACGGCGCCGGCCATGAGCGCGGCTGCCACCGACGCGGCCAGGGCGACCGCCCCCAGCGCCGGAAACGGGTGGCTGCGCAGCGCCGCCCAGATTTCGCCCAGTGTCACGGCTCGGGCGTCAGCGGGCAGGGCGGCGTCGCCCACGCCCCGGAACGCCAGCGCCGCCAGGACCAAGGCCGCGCCGATGAGCAGCCAGTGGGTCTGCAGCACGCCCCAAACGCCCGTCAACAGAGCCAGGAACACCAGAACCAGCCGCCATGGACTCATCGTCGATCCTCTCCGTTCAGTCGATTGCCACACTGAATACTTGCACGCGGTGCTGCAGAGGGTCAGCCACCACCACCTGGCCGTCGGCGGCAGCGGCGATGCCGATCGGTTTGGCGAACTGGCCTTCGGCCGCGCCCTGGCCGCCGAAACTGGCCATCACTCGTCCTTCTGCGTCGTAGATCATCACCTGGTGGCCCTCCGGGTCGGTGGCCAGCACCAAGCCGTTGGGCATGACCGCCAGGCGCGGGCAGTCGAAGGTGTTGGCGGTGGGGATGCTCCAGGCGTTCAGGTAGCGCCCGGCCGCGTCCAGCCGCTGCATCTGGCCGCGGTGGGGGTCGGCCACGTAGATGGTGCCGTCGGGCCCCACGGCCACGTCAGTGGGCTGGGTCACCTGCCCCGGACCCTCGCCCTTGGCGCAGACCTCAGCCAAGACTTGGCCGTTGGGCGCAAGCTTCAGCACTCGAGAGCCGCCGGTGTCGGCCACGTAGAGGTTGCCCAACTGGTCGACGCCGATGCCCCGTGGGCGGAACATGTTGATACCCTGGCCGATGCGCCCGCGGTACGTCCCATCGGGGCCGAAGATGGCGACGCCATCGGTGGGTGGGTCCAGCACGAAGACCTGTCCCGCAGCATCCACCACCAGGTCGAACGGCTCCTGCAGCTCCGCCTCGGCCCCGAAGGCCAGCAAGAAGCTGCCGTCGGGGGCGAACTTCTGCACGCGCAGGTTGCCCATATCGGCCACGTAGATGTTGCCCTGGGCATCGTAGGCCACGCCTCGGGGCTGGTCGAACTGGCCGGGCTGGCTGCCCTGGCTGCCCCAGGCCCGCTGGAAGGCGGCCTGCGCCGACGATGCGGCGGGCAGGGGAGGCAGCGGCGCTGGGCTGGGCAGCGGCACCGGGCTCACCACCACGGGGCGAGCCAACGGCATCCCTTGTGGGGCCTTGCCCAAGCCGGTCCACAGACGCTCTGTAGGCACGATCTCCCGCGCCGCGCCGGGCGGCGTCCACCACAGCTCCATCTGCCGCGAGCCGGTCTGTTGGAAATACTGCACCACGATGTCGTGGTAGCCTTCCGCCAGGGTGATGGAGCCGTCCCGATACTGCGCGCCGTGGGAGCCGCCGTTGTCCACCACCAGTTGACCGTCGATGTAGACGTAGGAGCCGTCGTCGGAGTTGGTGCCGAAGGTGTAGTTCCCTGCCACTGGCGCTTCCACCTTGCCTCGCCACTCGATGCTGAAGGGCGGCGGCAGGATGTCGTTGGGGATGATGAACCAGTCGATCTGCACGGTGTGGGCCGGGCCTTCCCAGCCTGTCCCCTGCCGGTAGGAGCCGATGAGCCCGTTGGGCGGCGCTTCGATGGAGTAGAGGCTGCTGGTGGGGATGGGGGCGGTCGTCGCCCCGGGCGCCCCCAGGCTGACCTGCACCGGCCCGGCGGCGTCTTCCACCGTCAGGGTCACCTCCA
>JAAYZY010000302.1 GCA_012514615.1 Chloroflexota bacterium
CTTGGCGCACATGATCTCGCCAAACACCCGCGCCAGTTTCCGTTATTCCAGATCCCTACGGGTGATTCGTTCCTGAAACTCGGTTTCATGGTCGACCCGCTCACCGCCGTAATGCTCTTCATGGTGCCGTTCGTCTGCCTGATGATCTTCATCTACTCCGTGGGCTACATGGCCGGCGACCCGCGCTATTCCCGCTTCTTCGCCTACATCTCCCTTTTTGCCTGCGGCATGCTGGGCCTGGTGGTGGCCGACAACCTGTTCATGCTGCTGGTGTTTTGGGAGATCATGGGCCTCTGCTCGTACCTGCTCATCGGCTTCTGGTTCGAGAAACCGTCGGCCATGCGGGCCGGCCTCAAGGCGTTCCTGACGACCCGCATCGGCGATGTGATCATGCTCAGTGGCCTGCTGCTGCTCTACGCACAGACCGGCGCGCTGGCCTTTGCCGACATCTTCGCCCCGGAGATGCTGCGTCACCTGGCTGAGACCACGGTACCCGGCCTGGGCATCCCCTGGGCCACCCTCATTGCCATGCTCATCTTCGGCGGGGCGGTGGGCAAGTCGGCTCAGTTCCCCCTGCACGTCTGGTTGCCAGACGCCATGGAAGGCCCCACGCCGGTCAGCGCCCTGATCCATGCTGCGACCATGGTCTCGGCCGGCGTCTACCTGGTGGCCCGCACCTTCCCACTCTTCGCCGCCGTGGAACACGGGCCTCAGCTGGGTCTGGTGGCGTTCATCGGGGCGTTCACGGCCCTGTTCGCCTCCACCATCGCCTTGGCCCAAAACGACATCAAGCGGGTGCTGGCCTACTCCACCATCAGCCAGTTGGGCTACATGATCGCTTCTCTGGGCGTGGGCGGTTACGTGGCGGCGGTCTTCCATCTGATCACCCACGCTTTCTTCAAGGCGCTGCTGTTCTTGGGCTCCGGCTCGGTGATCCATGGCATGGAGCACGGCCACCACGCGGTGGCCCACCAAGGCCATGGGGAGCACGCCAAACGGTTCGACGCCAACGACATGATGAACATGGGCGGCCTCAAGTCGAAGATGCCGTTCACCTTCTGGACGTTTCTGGTGGGCACCTTGGCCCTGGCCGGTGTGGTCCCTTTCGCCGGCTTCTGGAGCAAGGACGAGATTCTGGCCCATGCCTTCGAGGGGTTCCTGCACGAGGGCGTGGCCTCGTGGCCGTTCTTCGTCTGGCTGCTGCTCACCCTGGCGGCCTTCCTGACGGCGTTCTACATGGGGCGGCAGGTTTTCCTGACGTTCTTGGGGCAGCCGCGCACGGCGGCGGCCGAGCATGCCCACGAATCGCCCCGCAGCATGACCGGCCCGCTGGTGGCGCTGGCCGTCTTCGCCTCGCTGTTGGGGCTGGCCGGTACACCTTGGGGCAACCTCTTCCACCACACCCTGGCCCGCGGCTACGAGGTCTGGGCGCCGGAGGTGCTCCACAACACGCCCTTCAGCTTGCCGGTGGCGGCCCTTTCCACCGCGCTGGCCTTGGGCGGGTTGGCGCTGGGCTGGTGGGTCTACGGCCGCCGACCGCTGCAGGCAGGGCAGCCTGACCCGGCCACGCGCCTTGGCCGGGTCTACACCGTGCTCAACCGCAAGTACTACGTGGACGAGCTCTACGATGCCACGGTCATCCGCTTTACCCAGTGGCTGTCGGTGACGTTCGCCCGCATTGACGGCAAGTGGGTGGACGGCTTGGTGGATGCCGTGGGCGCTCTGACCCGCTGGCTGTCGGAGGCGCTCCAGCGTTTCGTGGACACGCCGCTGGTGGACGGGGCGGTCAACGGCGTCGGCCGTCTGGTGGAGCTCTGTGGGCGCGGCCTGCGTCTAACCCAGACCGGCCGGGTGCAGAACTACCTCCTGGTGGTTCTGGTGACGGTGCTCCTGTTGACGAGCCTCTATCTGTACTGGTAAGGCGACCTTGGAGGAGGAAGCTACATGAACTTCCCTGTCTTGACGGCGATCACCTTCACCCCGCTCTTGGGAGCCCTGCTGGTCTTGCTCATCCCCAAAGAAGACGAGCGCACCATCAAGCAGC
>JAAYZY010000303.1 GCA_012514615.1 Chloroflexota bacterium
GCCGCCCAGGGCCTTGGAGGAGCGGTTGATGTGTTCCGTCACAGCGGCGTCGAAGCCAAAGCCAACCACGTTGACAAAGTAGCGCTGGGCATGGTCCGTGCCGTTGCGGAAAGTGACCAGCCCCAGATCGATGAGCCGGCGCTGCCCCTGTATCAGCCGCTGGACAGCGGCCTGGGGGTCGCGAGGGATGCCCAGCGTGCGCACCAAGTCGGAGCCGGTGCCGAAAGGGATGACGCCCAGGGTGGTGGGGCGCTCGTCGGCTGGGCGGCTGAGCGTGCGGTCATCCACCAGGCCGTTCACCACTTCGTGAACGGTGCCGTCGCCGCCCACGGCCACCACCGTCTCCACGCCGCGCAGACGCGCCGCGCGAGCAAGCTCTGTGGCATGCCCGGGGCGTTCGGTCTGCTCATAGGTGAAGGGGAGCGACGACTGATCCAGCAGTGCGCGCAGCTGCGGCCAGCGCTGCCCCAGACGCCCGTTGGACGCTGCAGGGTTGATGATGAGATGTGTCACCGACTCTCCCGATGAAGGGTTGCCCATCGAGCGCAGTCTCCTTGGAGTATTTGCCTGTGGATTGCCCAGCGCGACGTGGCGTGGGGGGGGCGGCGGTGGGACGCCTCAAGATAGCACGAAGGGGGGAGCCTGTCAAGGCGCAGAGGAACGCCGGAAGGCGGTCCGATTCCCGTCCGGATTGCCCGTTCGCGCCATTGACCGTCGGGCTATCTCCATGTATAATGACATGAATGGGGCCTGTCGGGGCGGCCGCATCCGGTCGGCAGGAGCCGAAGGAGGGTTCCCTAGAGGTGAAGGCATTCTCTGAACTGGTTCTGGCCGCCGCCTTGTTGTTGCAGGCCGGGGCGGTGCTCGCCACCTTGCGCTACGCTCGGGGAAGCCGCTCGGTTCTGGGCTGGCTCTCTCTGGCCGCTGCCCTGGCCCTGCTGGGGCTCCATCCCCTGAGCGCTCTCCTGGCCCAGCGTCTACCCGACCTTTCGCAGGCGGTGGGGACGCCGGCGGACATCTTCGTGGCTCTCCTGGCCACCTTCCTTTTCCTGTTGGGCATCGTACAGATCGGGCGGACTGTGCGCCTGGCCGCCGCCGCTGAGAGTGTGCAGCACCAGCGCACCCGGGAGCTGGAATCGCTCAACGCCACCGCCATCGCCCTGCAGCGGGTGACCACCGAAGACGAGATCTTCCAGGCGGTGGCCAGCGAGACGGGGCGCATGGGGCTGTGGACCTGTTTCTTCTCCTTCAGCGAGGACCAGCACTATGGCGTGATGCGGTACCTGGCAGCGCCCTCGCCAGACGAGCTAGAGCAGCTCTGGCGGCGCAGCGGTCTGCAGCCTGGCAGCCTCACCTTTGCCCTAGCCCGCATGCCGGCGGAGTTCCGCCGGGTGCAGGCCGGTGAAACGGTGGTGATGGCCCGCGCCGCCATCGAGCGCTCGGTTGATGACCCCTGCTTGAGGTTGCTCACGTCGATTGAGGTCGCCCAGATGCTCATGGTTCCGTTGCGGGTGGGCACCGGCCAGGTGGTAGGGGGGCTGGTGCTTCTGGGGGATTCCCCCTCCCGCAGCGACCTGCCCGGCGCGCTGCTCTTGGGCCGGCAGATCGCTGCCGGGTTGGAGTCCGTGCACGCCCGTTCGGAAGCCCGCTTGCGCCGCCGAGCCACCCTGGAGCGCCTGGCCCAGGTGAGCCAGGGGATTACTGCCGGGCTGCAGGCGGACCACGTGATGGGCGCGGTCTGCCGCACGTTGGTGCAGAACCTGGGCTACCGCATGGCCTGGGTGGCGACCATGGAGGGCGGCGGCGAGCCCCACGCCACGCTGGCTGCCCACGCCGGGGCCGGCGCCGATGCCTTCCCCGAACCGCTGGTGCGCTTGGCCGATACGGAGATGGTCAGCGGCCCGCCGGGGGCGGCCCTCTGGTCGGGTCGCAGCAGCGTGTGGCACGATCGCGAAGACGCGCCGGCCAGCGCTCCATGGCAGGCGGCGCTGCGGGAGATGGGCTGCGCTAGCCTGATCGCTTTGCCCCTGGGCAGCCAGGGGGATGCCTGGGGGGTGCTGGCCGTTGCCAGCAGCGAGGCCTATGCCTTCACCGAAGACACGGTGCCCATTCTGGAGATGCTGGCCAACCAGACCGCCGCGGCGGTGGAACACTCCCGCTCCTACTCTGCGCTGATGGAAGAGCGTCGGCGCCTCAGTCTGTTGCACGAGGTGGCGCGGGAAGTCAACAGC
>JAAYZY010000304.1 GCA_012514615.1 Chloroflexota bacterium
CGAATCACCCGACCGTAGACGGCGCGCAGTTCCCGGCCGACGTGCAGCCAGTCCCGACCGTACTCGAACAGCTCAAGCGGCGGCACCGCTTCCGTGGCCAGGGCCTCGACGTCGGCCCAGTAGCGCCCGGCGTGCCGGTCCATGGCCACGGTCAGAGCGTCGAGCCAGTGGCCGTCACTGGTGACGATTTGCCCTTGCAGCTTCTTGCCGAGCAGGGGCAAGAGGCGGTCCACCAAGCACGCCGGGACCGGCTTTCCCTGGCGCACGATGGCTGCGGCCGCCATACGGGTCCAGGCCTTCACGGGCATCAGGTTCAGTCCGGTCTTGACAGAGCCGTCGATGACGTCTTCCAGCGTCGCCGGCAATCGTTCAGGCAGGCGGCCGTAGAGGGCCTTGGTAATGAGGGCGATGTTGCAAAACGAACCGAGCACACCTTGATTGGTCGCCGCCCGCGAAATCGTTGACGCCATCGCCGCAATGGAGTATTCTGTTGTTACATGTGGACTGTCGTCTGCTTCCACCAGGTCCCCATACTGATAGCTGACACTATCGATACGGGGCGGAAGCAGGCGACTGTTCATTTTGGGGTAGGAAATGGCCCGGCCGCCGGGAATGGCCCACTGGATGGTGTGAGAGTTCTCAGTCGGCCGGAGCAGGGCGTACTCCCCGAGCTGGTTGGGGGAGCGCCAGGCCAGCACCTTCTTTTCCTCATCGTAGTCTGTGAAGGGGAACACCCAGAGGGCATCATCGCCGTCGCAGCCGCCGAGCACGTCGACGATGTAGTCGAGCCAGTCGCCGTCGTTGACCCAGGCCGTCGACGAGGTCGGGTCCAGCTCGACGTGGCCGGCCGGGACCTCGCGCCCGCCAACAGCAGCCGGAAAGATGTAGTAGCGGCCACCAGGCGCGGGACAGCGTAGCCGCCGCTCGCGCCGGCCGAGCCGGTTGAGGTGCTGTTTGGCCAGCGCCCGGGCGATGCCGGCAAACCACATCGGGTGGCCGCCGCTGGCCAGGTACTCACCCACGTGCCAGCTTGCAATGTCCTCCAGCTCTTCTTCGGACTCGATGCCGTACAGCCGGCCCATCACCTCGGCCAGCCGGCCGCTCTCGATGCCTTCCAGGAACAGCTCGCTCTCGAGCTCCATCCATACCAGGAGCTGCTCCGGCTTGAAGAAGGGATGAAGGTTAATCAGGCTCTGGATGTCCAGGCACATCTCATCGCTGTAGTGGACGGGGACGAGGCCGACGAACACCTGATTACCCGCCACCGCCAGCTCCCGCTTGCTACTCCCGGCCGGGAAGAGGAAGTCCACGGCCAGTTCGTCGACAACGAGGACATGCCCCTTGTCCTGGCCAGCGCTGTGCAAGCAGGTGACCTCAAAGCGATTCGTATGCAGCAGCTCGCGGCGGTGCCGTTCATCCAGATCGAGGCGCCCCGCTAGGCGCTCGACGAAGGTGCGGCTGACCAGCCCGCAGCCATCCCACAGCTGGCCATCCAGCTCGGGACTGTAGTCAATGGTGACTTCAGCCGCGTCGAAGAAGCCCCAGAAGCGGTAAGGGCGCATCACGCGGCCGAGGCGCTTGGAGAGCACGTAGCCGCCACGCTCCATGGAGAGGGAGAGGCCGGAGCGTTCGAGGAAGGTCTGCGTGTCCATGCCGGGCACGACCAGGTCGAGCACCTTGTCGTCCTTGACCCAGCGCAGCGTCGGCGGCGGCGCTTCGTAGGTGGCGCGCATTTGCTCGGCATTGCCCAGCGGCCGGGAGACGATCTCCCACTGCAGCTCGGCCGATAGGAAAGGATAAGCCATCCCGCCGATGTCGTCGTCATGGCGGATCACTGTCTGACGTGTCATGAGTTTTCCTCCTAGGGATAGGGTAGTTATGGGGTTGAAAAGAGAAGAGAGGGTCTATCAGGATAGACGGCTCCCGTCCCGGTTAGAACGAATAACGATGAAAGAATAGGCCCGGCCGGCGGACCTGCTCTTCGCCGATGCAGGCCTGCGCGCCCACTTCCAGCAGTCCCCAGCGCGACAGCATGCGCAGGCTAATGCTGGCGTCGGCATGGTCGAGGACGAAGCAGTCACTGACCTCAAAGTGCAGAGGGCCGATGCTTGCGACGTAGGTATCCTCAGCCGAGCCGTGGTGCTCTTCATAACCGCGCGCCAGGCGGCAGAAGATGAGGCGGGCGACAAGCCGGTAGAAGAGGTGGGACAGCTTATTGGTGAACATGGGGGATTCCTCCTGAAACGTTTGGGTTTGGACTGAATAGAAACGAAAGGCCAGAACCGCCTGGACATGGTTCCGGCCGGGGCCGATAGATATCGGGTCGTGCTACGACTGCTGGCTGCGCAGCCAGGCGGCGGCAGCCTTGACGACGTCGCCGTGGCAGGGAAGGGGAGAGCACCAGCATATTAAGACGGTCGATTCTCTGATGGACCGCAGCGCGGCGAGCACTTCCTGGTTCTCCGCCTGAATTTGCTCCCACAGCCAGCGGCGATAGTGACCCAGCGTCCCGCCCCGGCCGTACTCCATGACTTTGAATGGGTTGGCCAGCGGCGAGGCTTCTAACTGGGCATAACCGTTGGCCCGGCCGATGTACAGCCAGCGGTCGCCGAATGCCCGGTCGAGCGCGGCTTTGGAGCCATAGTGCTTGAAGTTTGCAACGGTACACATGGCAGCTCCCTCAAAACGACTTGCCAAGCTTGCGCATGACGCGGATGGCCACGCCCCACTCGTCGAGGGCGACATCCCCGCTATGCTCCACCCACTCGCCCGCGCTACCCTGCGCCTTGCGCCGCTTCCTACCTGGGACCGTGCGCTGATTGGGTTTGAGGTACAGGACTTTCTCTGGATCTAACTTCTTGGACATGAGCTTCCTCCTACGGAACTAAAGGCGAGTAAACGAAAAAGAGCTGGCCGGATGTCTCAGCAACATCCAGCCAGCCCTTTCTCACCCGGCCTACAGCCGACAGGCTGTCAACCTCACAAATACCAGGAGGCTGCTCAGTTTCTAGGCGTTTCGACTCGTTCCCTCGAAACCGGTCAATGACCGGGGGATGAGGGGCAAGGAGGTAGTATGGCTAACTGACTCCCCCTTGATAACTTGTGGTTCGATGTTGGGTGCAATCCCCAACCTCTAGTGAACGGAGAATGCCGCATCCCCGCGGTAGCGACTGGCCATCAATCCGCGAAGCGGGATGAACAGCGGGTCGCCTGGAGTCCGACCGGGTCATCCCCGCAGCAGGTATCTACGGGCAGGAATACGAACAGACGTCTGAACCATCGTGAACTGAAACAAGCCTACGCGGACTATTGGCTTGCCCAAAAGGGAAAGGATGAGGGCCTGGCGTATGCCTTGCGCGACCAGGGTTCACCCCGATAAACCCGGTGGATAGTCTGGCCCTACGGATACGACAAACGAACCACAGGAACGAAGCAACCCCGCCCGCGCTCTCAGCTTGCCTGAGTAGGTGCCAACCGGATGCCGGGCGGGGGAGGATTCCCCAAGAAGCAAAAGCCGGGGGTAATGCCCCGGATAGGCTGACGTGGGGACGCGTGATTGGAAGGTAAGGATGCAAGTAGGAGTGAATAAGTTATGAACACGGCTCAGAAACCGATGTATGAATGGCAAGACCTGCCCTGGAGAAAAATCGAGCGGGCGGTCTTTAAGCTCCAAAAGCGTATTTACCAAGCCTCACAACGTAATGACAGAAAGACAGTTCACAAGCTGCAACGGCTCTTACTCACCTCCTGGCATGCTCGGTGCCTGGCGGTGCGGCGTGTCACCCAGGACAACCGCGGCAAGAATACTGCCGGAATTGACGGCATTAAACGTCTCACCCCAAGACAACGGTTGCGCTTGGCCCTGACACTCCGCCTGACCCAAAAGGCCCGGCCGGTTCGCCGCGTCTGGATCCCTAAACCGGGAAAATCGGAAAAACGCCCGCTGGGCATTCCGATCATGCGCGACCGAGCCGAACAAGCTCTAGCCAAGCTTGCCCTGGAACCCGAATGGGAAGCCCGCTTTGAGGCAAACAGCTACGGGTTCCGGCCAGGACGCTCCACCCACGATGCGATTGAAGCCATCTTTCAGTCCATCTGCCTGAAGGCGAAGTACGTGCTCGACGCAGACATCGCCCAATGCTTCGATCGCATCAGCCATGAAGCACTGTTGGATAAGCTGCAAACCTTCCCCCTCATGCGCCGGGCCGTTCGGGCATGGCTCAAGGCTGGCGCCATGGAAGGAGAACGGCTCTTCCCCACCACCGAAGGCTCACCCCAAGGTGGTGTCATCTCACCTCTGCTTGCTAATATTGCCCTGCACGGCCTGGAAACGGCCGTGAACGATGCACATCCACAAGCAAGACTCATTCGCTATGCCGATGATCTTGTGGTCTTACACAAAGACCTGGAGGTCATCGAAAAGGCGAAAGAGACAGTGTCAACATGGCTTGCCCAGATGGGGCTGGAACTGAAACCAAGTAAAACGCGCATCACGCACACATTGCACCAACACGAAGGTAACATCGGGTTTGACTTTCTTGGCTTCCATGTACGTCAGTACAAAGTGGGCAAGAACCGCTCTGGAAGAACAGGATATCCACCCAACCTGCCCCTTGGTTTCAAGACCCTAATCAAGCCCAGTA
>JAAYZY010000305.1 GCA_012514615.1 Chloroflexota bacterium
CAACCCTTGGCGAATGAGCCAGTCGGGGACGACGCCTCGTTCTATGGGCTGCCTGTACCACATGGGGGCTCCAATGGGAAAGCGGGTCAGAATGGGCGATTGTACCACGGAGCAGGGGATGAGGGCAAAGGGTGGACGGGGCTGGACAGGCCGGACGGTCTGCTCTACGGAAGCCGCTGCCGGCGCCATGCCGACTGCCGTCTCCAAGCCTGTTGGCCGCACGCCAACGCACCGTGCCGGGCCGCAGCGAGGCGACCCCAGACGTGTGGGCGGGCAGATCATCGCCTGGGAACGGTTCGGGTGAGCCAGGGTGAGCTCTTGCGTGCATGCCTGACAGCGTGGCTTGACGGCTGGCCGTGTGGTGGTACACTCACGCTGGTGTGCACCCGAACCTGCAGCAGGAGGCTCCCCATGAAGCGAACGACGTGGCTGTTGGCCATGGTACTTGGTCTCGCCCTTCTTGTCCCGGCGGTTCCCGCATCCGCGTCTGCCCCGCCTCCCGTGCCCAAACTGGTCAGCATCACCACCTCCGAGGCTGGCATCACCACGTTCTCCGGCATTGCCGTACCCTACCGGACGCCAGCCATCACCGGCGTACAGGTCAAGCTGGAGGGGCCAGCGGGCTTTGCCCCCCTGGACGTCATGTGCGACGTCAACCTTGACGGACGCTGGAGATTGGAGACGGACCTGCGGGCCAGGCCGGGCGCCTACACCATCTCCATGCGCACTCGGGCCGACGTCTACAGCGCTTGGAGCACGCCGCAGGCCTTTGACCCGGCTGAACTGCCCATCTCTTCCTTCTCCGTGCTCAAGGGCTACGACAACTACAAGTGGTCGTTCGAGACGTACATCAGCCTGTGGGGTCCCGACACCCGCTATTGGGATCTGCCGGTGATGCATGTGCGATCGCAAGGGGTGATGAAGAGCTTGCTTCGCTTCTACTTTTGGGGCACGCCGCTGGAAGGACTCCACGCCGACCAGGTGGCGCGGGCGCAGCTCATCCTCTTCACCAGGAGCTCCGCCAACCTGCACCCTATGCGGGTGGACCTGTACCCCCTGGCTCGCGAGTGGGACTACCAGTTCGCCACCTGGAACATGGCCCAGCTTGACGCCTCCTGGACGACGCCAGGGGCCGGTGATACGCCGGGCGACTACCTCACCTCGCCTGCCGCCGTCGCTTACCCCACGGCCGGCGACTTCGTGGTCATCGACGTCACCGAGTTCGTCAAGGGGTGGTTGGATGGCTCGCTGCCGAACTTTGGGTGGCTGATGGTAGGGACAGCCGACGTGGAAGTCTCTTACCCCTTCTCCACCGCGGCCGTGAACACCTTCCCGGGGCACCGACCGAGCCTGGTGGTGGAGCTGAAAGGCGGCCCAGAGCCGACGCCCACGGCTACAACCACACCCACACCTACGGCCACGAGCACGGCGACGGCAAGCCTCACGCCAACGCCCACCGGTACGTGGACCGCCACGCCCACCGCCACGCCAACTACGACGGATACTCCCACGGCTACCCGAACGCCGACGGAGATGCCCACGTGGACGCCTACGGAGACGCAGACGCCCACCGCCTCGCCGACGGCCACGCCCACAGCTACGCCGTCAGCGACAGCCACCGCCACAGCGACGGCCGCCCCGACCGCAGCGGTGGCCCAGGTGTGGCTGCCGCTCATCCTGCGGCAGTAGGCCGGGGCGATTTGCCGCCTGGGCGAAAGGGTGTATAATGGTGGCACAACCCTATAGTGCTACGTGAAGGTTGCCCAGGCCGCGGGGCCAGGGCAAGTGATGGGGAAAGTCCGGTGCAAGTCCGGCGCTGTCCCGCAACTGTGACCTCGGATCGGTTCCGAGGAAGCCAGAGCACCCACCTTTGCGTTGCTCTTTGAGCCTTCGAGAGAAAGGTGTCAGGAGCCCAGCCGGCAGATGCGGCCTCTCCTCTCGAGGAGAGGCCTTTTTCGTGGACGCGCCGGCCTCCCTCCCTTGGCCTGCGGGCGCGCCTGGACCTTGATGCGCTCCACCGGCGGGGTAGGGAAGGGGGTGACGCCTGGCCTGTGAGACGAGGCATCGGCAGATCCATGTGTCGGCGGAATACGGAATGAACCAGGAGGTTTCCCAGTGAATACGGCGCGAGTTCCTCGGATGTTGGCGTTGGCGCTGGTGTGCTGCCTGTCGGTAGTTGGGCCGGCCCTGGCCCTGGAACCGGCCCCAGCACACGACACGACGATCGAGAGTACCCTGGCCTGGCTGCGGACGCAGCAGGGCGAGGATGGCGGTTTCGGCAGCGTGGGCGCGTCCATCGATGTGGCGCTGGCCATCGTCGCGGCTGGCCAGAGCCCAGCCGGCTGGCGAGCCACGCCCGACGGCCCCTCGCTGATGGACTACCTGGCCGCGGGTGTGGATGCCTACGCGGCCACAGCTGCTCAGACCGGCAAGCTCTTGGTGGCGGTGGCGGCGGCTGGCATGGATCCCCATGGCTTCGGCGGGCACGACCTGCTGACGCACCTGGAGACGTTCCACAGCGCGGCCGGCGGCTATGGCGTCAGCGCCACCGACCAGGCCTGGGCGACGCTGGCGCTGCGGGCTGCCGGCCAGCCGGTTCCGGCAGTCGAGGCCGACGCGCTACGCGCCTACCAGCAGGAAGACGGGGCCTGGGAGGCCGGGCCGGGTTGGGGCGCCGACACCAACTCCACCGCGGTGGCGGTGCAGGCGCTGGTGGCAGTGGGCGAGCCGGCGACGAGCCCGGCGCTGCAGCGCGCCCTGGCCTTCTTCCGGGAGCAGCAGAACGGCGACGGCGGCTTCCCCTACGTCAAGCCCTCTCCCTGGGGCAGCGATTCCGACGCCAACTCCACGGCCTACGTGATTCAGGCGTTGCGGGCGCTGGGGGAAGACCCCACCGGCGCGGCCTGGAGCAAGGGCGAGGTGGATGCCGTGGCGGCGCTGCTGCGCTTCCAGGGCGCGTCGGGGGCCTGGGAGTGGCAGCCGGGCATGGGCGAGAACATCCTGGCTGCGGCGCAGGCGGTGCCGGCGTTGATGGGCAAGACGCTTCCCCTGGCCGCCCATGATCTGGCCCTGGCGCAGGCGCTGCTGCAGCCCGGCGGGCCGGCCCCGGCGCTGCGCCAAGGGAATCTGGTGACCTGCGTCGACGCCCAGGCGGGCAGCTCGTGGCTCAAGCTCTATCGGCTCACGGCGCAGGGGCAGTGGGAGGACCTCAACCCTCGCGGCTGGACGGCGCTGGATGGGGCGGGCTACCTGAAGATCGATGGGCTGCTTGTGGATCATGCCAGCTTCGGCGGCGCAGGCAACCCCTACCGGGTGGAGGCCTGGGCCGACGGGGCGCTGCTGCGCTCAGCCGGCCTGTTCCACCAGGGGCAGCCGGTGTTCCGCATCCGCGGTGAGGCCGATGCCCTGACGCCGTGGGGCTGCCCGCTGCGTTGAGTAGCCAAGGCGCAGGAGGCCGTGACGTGGCAAAGCGGGGCGCGCTCTGGGTGATGACGGCGCTGGCTGTGGCTGCGCTGTGCCTGGGCGCGCCCCTGGCGGCGCAGGGGCCCCAGCGGGTTGGCCTGGTGCTGGTCTTCGACGCCCAGCGGGTGGAGACGCGCTGTGTGTCGTTCAGCGAGGTGCAGATCACCGGTACGGAGGTACTGGAGAGGTCGGGCCTGGAGGTGGTGCTGAACCGCACGGTGGGGCTGGGGGCCGCCCTCTGCTCTGTGGATGGGGTTGGCTGCCGCTTCCCAGCGGAAGACTGCTTCTGCCAATGCCGCGGGGCAGACTGCCGCTACTGGAACTACTGGCGTTGGGTAGACGGCCAATGGGTCTACTCCAGCTTCGGGGCCAGCAGCAACCGGCTGGCTGACGGCGCGCTGGAGGCTTGGGTGTGGGGCAACGGCAAGGTTCCGCCGCCTGCGCTCACCTTCGCCGACGTGTGTGAGCCGCCGGCGCCCCCCACGGCCACCCCCACCGTGCCCTTCCTCACGACCACAGACACGTCGAAGGCTGAGGCGGCTGGCCGCCGGACGACGGCCCCGCCCCAGACGCCCTCCGGGTCGACAGCTGTGGGGGAGGGCGAGACCCCGGCCGCCGGCGGCACGACAACGCCCGCCGCCGTGGGGACGGCCTCGCCGGAGGCAACCGACGGGCAGACGGCCGCCTCTGCGGAAACGCCCGCGGGGCCGGCCCCTGGGGGGGGGAGCGCGACGCCCAACGCTGGCGTCGCCCCAACGCCTAGGGCCGTGGGGATGGCCTCTCCTGAGAAAGGCGGGCCGAAGACGCCCACCCCTGGGGCGACCACCGAAGCACCGCCCGCCGTTGTGGCCTTGACGGCAACGTCGACGCCGGCGGACGCAGCCACAGCGGCCGCCGCGCCTCACCGCGCAGGGGAGAGGCCCAGCCGCGGTGGGTATGTGGCCTTCGGCGGGATGGCCCTGGCTTTGGTGGCTGTCTGGGCGTTGGGGTGGCGGCGATCCCGCGGACGGAGGCAACGGTGACCGGTGAGCTTCGCTATCACACCTTGGCTTGGCTGGTCTGGCTGGCGGCGGCGGCTTCCCTGGCCCTGCTCAACCGCCAGCCGCTGCCTCAGTTGCTGCTCTGCCTGGCGGTGGGCGGCGTCTTCGTCGGTTGCGCGCCCCGCTCCGAAGTGCGTCAAGGCTGGACGGCGTTCATCCGCCTCGGTCTCTTCGTCTGGGCGGTGGCGCTGCTGTTCAACCTGTTCAGCGTTCATGCCGGGCGGGTCGTGCTCTTCACGTTGCCCCGGGAGTGGCCCATCGTGGGCGGGCCCATCACCTTGGAGGCGCTGCTCTACGGGGCCGCTTCAGGGGCCAGCCTGTTCGCCATCCTGCTGGTCTTCGCCACTTTCAATGCCGTGCTGGACACTCACCGGCTGCTGCGCTGGGTGCCGGCAGGGCTCTTCGGGGCCGGGCTGGTGGTCTCCATCGGGGTGACGTTCGTGCCCCACCTGGTGGCTTCGTGGGGAGAGATCCGTGACGCCCAACGGGTGCGCGGGCACCGCGTGCGGGGGGTGCGGGCCCTCTTGCCGCTGCTGGTGCCGCTGTTGACCACGGCCTTGGAGCGCTCGCTGGCGTTGGCCGAATCCATGGAGGCGCGGGGGTTCGGGGGAGCCGCCCAGGTGGACAGTCGGGTGCAGCGGTGGGTGGTGCCTGCCCTTACGGTAGCCGGCTTGCTGGCGGCCCTGGTTGGGCTGCTGGCGCAGGCGTTCTGGCCGTGGTGGGGTGGGCTTGGCTGGGGGCTGATTGTGGCCGGCGCGGCGGCGGTGGCGGCGGCCATCGCCTTGCAGGGGCGCAGTGTGCGGCGCAGCCGCTACCAGCAGGAGCGCTGGCGCATGCCAGACGCGGCGGTGGCCCTGGCCGGTGCGGCGTCCTTCGCCCTGCTGGTCTGGCTGAGGGCGCAGACGCCCCAGGTCCTGGCCTACTACCCCTACCCACCTGGTTCGC
>JAAYZY010000306.1 GCA_012514615.1 Chloroflexota bacterium
CGCAGTGCTGGAAGGCGTTGCGCGCCCCGGCGACAACCAGCTCGCTGTTGGCCGCAGCTCGGATGACCGTATCCAGCCCGACGGTGCAGTCCTTGAAGAAGTTCTCGCTGCCCGTCACCTTCAGGCTGTACGAGCCAGCCCGGGCCGCCGGCGTGGCGTGGCCCATGCCCGCCACGAAGACGTTCTCGAAGCTGTTGCGAGAGCCCGAGACGAGCACCGCCGCGCCGTCCTCGGCCTTGTCCTTGCCGTCGTAGAACTGGATGTTCTTGACGATGCACCCAGAGCCCGACAGGGTGAACAGCACCGCCAGGTCGTTGTCGGCGTGGTTGACCACGCGGCACCGCTGGCCCATGCCCGGCAGCGGCAGGCCCAGCCCCACCAGGTGGGTGAAGTCCTTGGCCCAGACCATGGCCGCGGTCGGGTTGTCCGCCGTCGGCCCGGGCACGAAGAGCACCACGTCGTTGCGGTTGGCCGCGCACTTGGCGTAGGCCGCGGCCACGCTCTTCAGCGGGGCCTGGAAGGTGGTCCCGGGGTTGCTGTCGCTCCCGTTGGTCGGGTCCACAATGTAGACCTTGGAAAGCGGCCCCCGGGGGATCCCAGCAACGGACAGGTACTCACCGATCGCTTTGGGAAACAGTCCCATCTCACACCCCCTATGCCGTCAGCACGGCGAACGGGCAGCGGGTAGCCGCCGCCTGGTTCATGCGGTTGATGGGGTTCGGCAGGGCGAAGCCCAGGCGCATCACCGCCCGCAACGCCACCATGTCTTGCTGGGCCAGGTTGTAGAGGATGTTGCCCCCAGCGTCCTGGATCACCGCCTGGTCCAGCACCTTGTAGGTGATGTCCTGGCGCATGGCGTAGACCAACTGCGTCCAGTCGCCAGAGATCAGCAGGCTTTGGGCCGAGTCGATGGCCCCGTTGGTGGGGAAGTAGATCGGTTGCCCGTCCAGCTCGTAGCGGCTGGCGTCCTGCATGGCCCGGGTGAAGATCGGCGCCCCCTCGGTGGAGCGGCAGTTGCGCAGCATCCCCCGCATGGACATGTGGGCCACGTGCCCGCTGGCCATGAAGCCGTCGGCCTCAATGAGCATCAGCACGCCGTCAGCCCCGGCCTGGGTCTCGCCCAGCAGCGCCTCGTACAGGTCGGTGTAGTTCGCTGCCGACGCCACGTGGCCGGCTCCGTTGGCCACCGCCACCAGCCCTGCCGCCCCCAGGTTGGTGCTCCACGAGGCCGGGATGTTGGTTCCGTATAGCACCGCCTGGTCGATGGCCAGGCCCAACGCCTCTTCCACCTGCGGCCGCACCTCGCCCCAGATGTCGTAGTCGGCGTCGTCCAGCACCGCCTCGGGGATCGGCACAATCACCGCCAGCTCCTCGGCGTCCACATACTTGTTCTCCCAGGTGATCTCGCTGGTCTGCTTCAGGCCAGTGTCGCCAGCCACGAAGTACGCGCTGGCCAGCGCCGACAGCACCGGCAGCCGCCGCTGCGCCCGGGGCATGTCCGGCAGCCGCCGGGCCAGGCGCATCACCGCGCTGGTCTGCTCCATGTTCTTCAGAATCTCACGGCTCACATCCTCAGGGATGAGGGCGGCCGCGTCGTTTCGGCTGATTAGGCTGTTGAACGGCATGATCCGTTACCCCCCTAGTCTGTCATCTCCCTGCCGCCCGGCGGATCCAGGTGTTCATGTCCGCCTTGCCCGTCGGCGGCGCTCCCGTGCCCGCGCCGGCTTGCCCCGCCGCGGACGCCTTCCCCCGGAACAGCTCCGGGAACTGCGCCTTGAGCACGTCCCAGTTCACCCGGCCCTTCCCGTCCATCGCCCCGATCTCCTGGGCCGCCAGGAAGGCCAGCCTCGGGTTGGCGCAGCCGATCTCCGGCCGCACCGCCTCCTCGTAGAACTGGGAGCGCAGCTCTGCGCCCTCCAACCTGGCCGTGGCCTCTTCCAGCGCCTTCCGCGCCGCAGAGCCCTCTTCCGCCTGCTTGGTTGCCTCTCGTAACTGCTTCACCAGATCGGCCGTCTCGGCTTTCCGCTGGTTCCGCTCCGCCTGCAGCGCGCCTTTCAGCCCGGTCACGTGCTCGTTGTACAGCTTCTGCGTCGCTTCGTCCTGCCCAGCCAGCCACGCTTCAAAGCCCTGAGGCGTCCCGCCTCCGGCGTCCTGCTGCTGGCCATCGCCCTGCTGCCCGTTTGTGTTCTGCTCTGGCATCTCGCCACCTCCAAAGTTTGGGCATCCCGCCCCTGTTGACGCCACCCGGTTTTGGTGGTAGAATCACTGTATGAACAAGCCACTAGATCCCGATCTGTACAAGAACTCGCCCGATGTCATCGTCATCGTCGAAGCTACAGCAAAGGCGCTCTACAATGGTGATGTCGAGGCTGCCTGGCAGGCTGTGCTCCGTCGCCATGCCAAAGGGTTCAAGAGAATCGACGACCCCGGGCTCGCCGACAAGCCGGCGGAAGTGCAGCTTCGCGCTGTCAAGCATCAGTAATCATCTCTGAGCAGCAATAGAAAGTCGAATCCATCCACCTCGACTTCAGCTCCCACCTGCCCTCGCCTCGATAGCGCTTGTTGACTTTCCCAACAAGCCGTAGTACACTGTGTCTGCAAGCGCCTGAAGTGGAAAGTCGGGTCCCACGCGCCGAAAGGTATGAGACGCCGGAGAGCCCCGCCCGGCCAGGCGCTTCTACTCTCCCCCCTGGTACAGGGGGCCTTTCTTTGTCCATCCCCTTCGGTGGAATTTCGACTTACTGTCAACATAGACCGACTCCAGCCACAGAGCGCCCGGTAGCGCCTTCACTGGCACAAGTAGGTACCTGTCTGGCGCATAATCCCCCACAAAGACTAACGTAGACGCCTTCTTCCCCTGATAGACGAACCTTGGACTGGCTAGCACAGACGGAATCAGAGCCTCTGCTTTGGCCATGTCGAACTGACCCTCGTGTCGTTCCCGATAGTGTCGCTCCGTTTCTGGCGCGGCGAGCACTTCTCTCGCTGTTGTCCTATCGCCCACGACAGCATCCAGGTGAGCGCCCAGGGTACCAACTAGCCTTGCTTCTCCACGGAGTGACGCCCCTAGCACCGGCGGCGCTTCCGCCAGCACCCGCTCCAGGCTCTTCACCCCGATGCTGGGCCCCCACACGGCGCTTTCGTGGCGCTCCACCAGGTCGCCCAGGCCGAACTCCCCCGCCTTCCACGCCTGCCACTTGGCCTGGCCCATCATCCGCTGCTGCACGTCGTCCGGCTGCCCCTCGAACCACTCCCGCCCGCTCTGGCCCCGCGGCAGCTTGTCCTCTTCGCC
>JAAYZY010000307.1 GCA_012514615.1 Chloroflexota bacterium
CAGCCGGGGAGCGTGGGGGTGGTGTGCCGCAGCGGCACGCTGACCTACGAGGTGGTCTACGCCCTGACGGCGCGGGGCTTGGGCCAGTCGACCGGCGTGGGGATTGGGGGCGACCCGGTGATGGGTACCTGCTTTGTGGATGTGCTGCAGGGCTTCCAAGATGACCCGCAGACCGACCGCGTGGTGCTCATCGGGGAGATTGGCGGCTCAGAAGAAGAAGCCGCGGCCGAGTTCATTGGGAGCCGGATGACCAAGCCGGTGGTGGCCCTGGTGGCCGGCCGCAGCGCCCCGCCGGGCAAACGCATGGGGCACGCAGGGGCCATCATCTCCGGCGGCAGCGGCACGGCGGCCGAGAAGATCGCCGCCTTTCGGTCGGTGGGTGTGCCGGTGGCGCGTCACCCTGAAGAGATGGCCGAGATGGCAGCCGCCTTGCCCTGAAGGCTCCTGCAGCCGTGTGCTTGCTGTGCGCCGGGGGCCGCGGGGCGCCCATCTGGTGGTCGCATCCTGCTTGACGAAGCGTGTGCTCTGAGGTATACTCAATCTGGAAGGTCTGGGATGTTTGCTTATATGCGAATGTTCCTGCGGCGGTCCGGGCTGACCTGGCTGCCGTCAAGACAGAAAGGATGGGTGAGAAGATGAAGACTCATGGCATTCCCTCACGGTGGCTCTTGGCCGGAAGCCTGCTTCTCGTGCTCCTGGCGGCGGCAGCGTGCGGCGGCCAGCCTGCGCCTGCGCCCACGTCGGCTGAAGTGGTGGGCAGGGTGTCCGTCGATACGCCGGCTGCGCCAGCCCCTACCACAGAGCCGCCGGCCCAAGCGCCGCTGACGGCCACGCCTGTGCCCGCGGCCACGGCCGTGCCCCCGACGGCCACCAAGCCGCCCGAGCCCACCAGCACGCCCACCGAAGAGCCGGAGCCGACGCTGGATGCCGTCACGGCCAAGGGGTGGATCTCCAAAGTGACCGACTTGCAGTCGTACAGGGGCCGTTCTGAGATGAAGACCTCCGAAGGTCAGTTGATGATGGCCGAGATCGAGGGTGTGCGTGAGCCGTTCGCCATGCGCATGGTGCTTGATCTGGAAGACCCGGACGATGATGAAGATGCGCCGTCGCTGTCGATCATGGAGATGATCATGGTCGATGAGGTGATGTACATGCGCTCCAAGGAGTCCCGCGAAGAGGAGTGGGGCGAGTGGCTCGCGCTGCAGGGGGGCATGGACGACATGTCGCCGGACCAGTTCTTCTTCTCCGGCCTGTTCGGCTCGGCCACCGACAGTTGGGACCTCTCGGAGTTCAAGGTGGTGGATCGCAACGAGAAGGTGAACGGCATCGAGGCCATCCACTACCGCGGCTCAGGCGAAGCTCTGGGTGGGTTCAACGACGTGACCTGGTCGGTGCTGAGCGACGACGAAGAGGACCTCGTGCCAACTCTCACTCAGGCCGACTTCTGGGTGGCTCGCTCTGAAGGGTACATGGTCAAGGCCACCGTGCGCCTGGAGGGCGAACAGGAGGGGGCTCCGTATTGGTTTGACCTGGTCACCGAGCTCCTGGAAGTGAACGTGCCTATCACCATCGAAGTCCCGGCCGGCACGCAGAAGCCCGGCCTGCCGGAGGGTTTCCCGCTCTATTCCGGGATGACGCTGCAGGCGGCCATGGGTGGCCTGAGCGTCTACGAGACCACCGCAGCCTATGCGGACGTTCTGGCCTTCTACAAGGAAGAGCTGCCCAAGGCCGGGTGGACTCTGCAAGATGATGGCCTGGAGATGGATACCATGGCCATGCTGACCTACCTCAAGGAGAGCCTGAGCTGCCAGGTCACTGTCAATCAGGATGAGGGCAAGGTGAGCGTCATGGTGAGCTGCGAGGCGCAGTAGCGCCGTTCGGACCGCAAGCAGCCGCACAGGGGAGGCCGCGTGCCCTAGGGTACGCGGCCTCTTTGTAGCGCGCCGCCGCCTTTGCGCCCCTGGCCAGAGCGGCTATAATGGGGGGAACCTCACACGGGAGGAAGCGACCGCCATGTCCATCACCATCCTCGGCCTCGGGCCGGGCAACCCTGAACATCTGACCCGTGAAGCCTGGGCCCTGTGGGAAGGCGCGACGGAGGTCTACCTGCGCACGGAGCGTCACCCCACCGTGGCCGGGCTGCCGGCCCACTTGCAGGTCCATTCGTTCGACCGGCTGTACGAGGAGATGGAGACGTTCGAGGCGGTGTACGCGGCCATCACTGAACGCGTGCTGGCGTTGGGGCAGAGGCCGCAGGGGGTGCTCTATGCTGTGCCGGGGCACCCTTGGGTTGGCGAGGCCACCACAGCCCGCATCGTTGCCCAGGCCCAAGTCGGCGGCCAGGCGGTGCGGGTGGTGGAAGGGCTCAGCTTCTTGGAGCCGGCCTGGACGGCGTTGGGGCTGGACCCCCTGTCGGGGCTCCAGCTGGTGGATGCCCTGGACCTGGCGCGCCAACACCACCCCCAGGTGGTGTTGGAACAACCGGTGCTGGTGGGGCAGCTCTACAGCCGCTGGCTGGCCAGCGAGGTGAAACTGACCCTCATGGCCTGCTATCCCGACGATCACCCGGTGATGCTGGTGCAGGCCCTGAGCACGCCCACAGCTCAGGTGCGTAGCCTGCCCCTGTACGAGCTGGACCGCCAGGCGGACCTGGACCACTTGAGCAGCTTGCTGGTGCCGCCGCTGGGGCGCCCCGGATCGTTGCTGGCGCTGCAAGAGGTGGTAGCCCACCTGCGGGCCCCCGAAGGCTGCCCATGGGACCGGGAGCAGACCCACCGTTCGCTGCGCCCAGAGATGATGGAGGAACTCTACGAGGCGCTGCAGGCGCTGGATGAAGGCGACGAGGAGAAGCTGCGGGAAGAGCTGGGCGATCTTCTGCTTGAGGCCTGCCTGCAGATGCAGATCGCTGCCGACGAAGGGGAGTTCCTGCCGCCGGAGGTAGTGTCCGGGGTGGTGGAGAAGCTGGTGCGGCGGCACCCCCACGTCTTCGGTGGGGAAGAGGTCTCGGGGCCAGGCCAGGTGCTGCGCAACTGGGAAGAATCCAAGCGCTTGGAGCGAGGCGACCGCGGCTACGCCGACATGCTCAACGGCGTGCCCACGGCGCTGCCGGCGTTGGCTCAGTGTCAGGCCTACCAGAAGCGGGTGGCTAGGGTGGGGCCGAGCGTGCCGCTCGAAGGGGCGTTGGCCCTTTGGCTGCAGGGGCTGGTTAGCGCCGGCCCCACCGACGGCCCTGGGCAGCGGGAGGCTTGGTTGGGTCAGGCCCTTTTCGGGTTGGCTGGCTTGGCCCAGAGATGGGGTGTGGATGCGGAGAGCGTTCTGCGGGAGGCCAACCGAGCCTTTGCCCACGAGTTCCACCAGGCGGCCGACGCGGTGGAACGGGGTGAGGCGCAGTGGTCCGGTGTGACGTGGCACGGGTTGCTGCCTGACCAGCAGGCCTGGGCCGATCGGGAGGCGTAGCGGCCATGGGGCGAGCTCCCCGCCCGGGCGCTGCAGCGTGGAGAGAGAGAAGGCAGCCATGTTAGAGTTGGGTCTGGACTTCCAGCGACGGCAACGGGACTACCTGCTGCAGATCAGCCGGGCCATGACGTCGCGCTTGGATCTGCCATCGGTGCTGCGGCTGATCCTTAAGAGCGCCGCCGAGATCCTGCAGGGCGAGGTGGGGCTTATTGCCTTGGTTCGCCCTGATGGTACCCTACGCATCCGCGCCTCCTACGGTCTCCCCAGCAGCATGCTGGCCGTCTTCGACCCGCTGCTGGCCGCGGTAACCTTCCCCAGCCGCATGGGCTACCCGCTGAGCTGGCAGATGCCGGATCTGCAGCTCCATCTGGAGGCGGTGGCCACGGTAGCCGGCATCCCCCTGCGCCAGGCTGTGGCGCTGCCCATGGTGCTGCACGAAGAGCCCATCGGCATCATCATCATCTTCCGCACTACCGGCTACGAGTTCTCGCCCAACGACCGCCAGGTGCTGGCCAGCCTGGCCGATCAGGCTGCCATCGCTGTGCGCAACGCCCGCCTTTACCAGTTGGTGAGCGCCGAGAAGCGCCGTCTGTCGGCCATCGTGGAGCACAGCGTAGACGGCATTCTCATCCTGGACCCGGATTGGCGGGTGGAGGTGGTCAATCGGGCGTCCACCGGGATGACCGGCGTATCGCCGGAACAAGCCAAGGGGCAGCCCTGCCGCAAGATCCTGCACCTGCAGAACGTGATTGGGGG
>JAAYZY010000308.1 GCA_012514615.1 Chloroflexota bacterium
CACCATTGCGCCCACCGGCTCCATCAGCATCATCGTCGGCGCGTCCTCAGGCATCGAGCCGATCTTCGCCCTGGCCTTCGAGCACACCGTGGGCGAGCGCCGGCTGCAGTTCCTCAACCCGGTCTTCGAGCACGCCCTGCAAGCGCTGGGCTTGGCCGGCACCGAGGTCTTGGACGAGGTGGTCAAGAGCGGCACCGTGGCCCATGCGCCTCGGGTTCCCGAAGCAGTGCGGCGGGTCTTCGTCACTGCCCACGAAGTCGCCCCGGATTGGCACGTACGCATGCAGGCCGCCTTCCAGCGTCACATCGACAACGCGGTGAGCAAGACGGTGAACTTGCCCCACGACGCCACGGTGGACGACGTACGCCGCGCCTTTCTCCTGGCCTACGAGCTTGGGTGCCTGGGCATCACCGTCTACCGCGATGGCAGCAAGCAGGAACAGGTGCTCACCCGAGGCAGACAGGAAGAGAAGGCGGCCGTGCCCAAAGCGATCAAGGCCCGGCCGTCGGCGGTGCGTGGGGTGACCTACCGCGTGGGCACTCCCCTGGGCACCGCCTTCATCACGGTGAACCAGAACGGCACCGGCGAGCCGCTGGAGGTCTTCGCCAACGTAGGCAAGGCCGGCAGCGACACCGCCGCCGTGGCCGAGGCCCTGGGCCGTCTCATCTCCCTGTGTCTGCGCTTGCCCTCGCCCATGGAGCCACACGAGCGCCTGCAAGAGGTTGTGGAGCAACTCTCCGGCATCGGCGGGGGCCGCCCCCTGGGGTTTGGGCCCCAGCGCGTGCGCTCATTGCCCGACGCCCTGGCTCAAGTGCTGGCCCGACACCTGGGGCTGGTGGAGACGCCGCCGGTGGCCGAGCAGATGGCTCTGCCTTTGGACCGCGTCGGCGACCTCTGCCCGGAGTGCGGCAACGCCACCTTCGTCTACGCCGAAGGCTGCCGAAAGTGCTACACCTGCGGCTACAGTGAGTGCTGATGACCTGGAAATGGAAGCCGCGGGAGCAGGCCCGGGCGCTGCTGGCCCAGGAACAGGGCGCCATCGTCAAAGACTGGGGCGGCCGATTGCCCCTGGTTCTGGCCTACCCTAACCGCTACAGCGTGGGCATGGGCAACCTGGGCCTGCATCTGCTCTACCGTCTGCTCAACGACCAGCCCCAGGTGGTCTGCGAACGGGCCTTCGCCTCTCTGGCCAGCGCCATCCCCAGCCGCGGCGACGACCTGTGGGTGGGCCAAGACCAGCGCCTGCGCAACGTGGGGCCGATCCTTTCCTTGGAAACGCAGCGCCCCCTGAGCGAGTTCCCGGTCGTGGCCTTCTCCGTGCCCTACGAGCTGGACTACCCCCACCTGGTGGCCATGCTGCGGGCCTCGGGCATCCCCCTGCTGGCCGAAGAACGCCAGGACGGCGACCCGCTGGTGCTGGCCGGCGGCATGGCCCTCACGGCCAACCCCGAGCCGATGGCCGCCTTCTTGGATGCCATGGTCATCGGCGAAGCGGAACCGGTGCTGCCGGGCCTGCTGGACGCCTTGCGCGAGGCCCTGGGCGGGCCCCGGGCCGATCTGTTGCAGCGCCTGGCAGAGGTGCCCGGCGTCTACGTGCCGGGCCACTACCAAGCCGCCTACGGCCCCCAAGGCCAACTCAGCAGTCTGAGCCACCGCGGCCAGGTCTGGCGACCCCCAAGCCCCCTGCCCGGCGCCGTGACGCGGCAGGTGCAGCACAACCTGGACCAGGAACCGGCCCACACGGCCGTCTTCAGCCGTCGCGCCGAGTTCGGCGACCTGTTCCTGCTGGAGGTCTCGCGCGGCTGCGGCCGCGGCTGCGCCTTCTGCCTCACCGGCCACAATACCCGCCCGGTGCGCTACCGCAGCTTGGAGACGCTGCTGGCGACGGCGCGCCAGGGTCTGGCAGCTCGCGAGAGCATCGGGCTGCTGGGCGCTGCCGTGTCGGATCATCCTCAGATCGACGAGCTGGTGGAGCAGCTGCGCCGCATGGGCGCTCGCCTCTCGGTCTCCTCCTGGCGGGCCGACGCCCTCTCCGAGCCGCTGCTGCGCGGTCTGCAGGAGAGCGGCGCGCAGAGCATCACCCTAGCCCCCGAAGCCGGCAGCCAGCGCCTGCGCCGCCGCATCGCCAAGCCGATCACCGACGAGCAGCTCATCCACGCGGCGCAGATGGCCAGCAAGCTAGGGCTGCGGCAAATCAAGCTCTACTTCATGGTAGGGCTCCCTGGCGAGACCGAAGAAGACGTGGAGGCGATCGCCGACCTGGCCGGCCGCCTGGCTAGCCACTCCAACGCCAAGGTGGTGGCCGGCATCTCGCCTTTCGTCCCCAAGGCTCAGACGGCGTTCCAGCGACAGCCGATGCTGGAGGCGGCAGCCCTCAAGCGCCGGCTTCACGCCCTGGAGCAAGCCCTGGCCCGCCAGGCG
>JAAYZY010000309.1 GCA_012514615.1 Chloroflexota bacterium
GCGCCCGCCGCGCCCGGCCGAGGCCACCAGCACCCGCTGCCCTGGCTCCACCAGGTCCCCCAACGGCTCCCCAGTGCCGGCATCCCGCACCACGGTGCCCAGCGGCACCGGCACCAGCAGGTCTTCCCCTCGCCGGCCGGTCTTGTCTTTGCTGCCGCCGCCGGCCCCGCTTTCCGCCCTGAAGTGCGAGCGCTTCTTGAAATGGATCAAGGTATTCAGGTTGGCCTCGGCCACCAAGTAGACGTTGCCGCCAGCCCCGCCGTTCCCGCCGTTGGGCCCACCAAAGGGCACGTACTTCTCGCGGCGGAAGCTCAGGCAGCCGTTGCCGCCATCCCCAGCCTTGACATAGATCTTGGCTTCGTCGAAAAACATACCGCTCCATCTCCTTCGGGGCGATTATACCATGCCGCACCCCTCGCGGCAATTCCCTTGGCCGCCAACTCCCTGGCCCACGGGCCGTCGCCGTGGTATAATGCCCCGGTGTGGGGCCCAGCGGCGCGGCCGTGCCAGCCCCCATCCCGTCCTCGGGGCCCCGCCGCCCCCGCAACCGAAAGCTCACCCCCTGATGGAGGTACGCGCATGGCGACCGTCGGTTACGAAGGATATCTGTCGCCGTTTTCCTGGCGCTACGGCAGCAGCGAAATGCGCCGCATCTGGTCCGAACAGCACAAGCGGCAGCTCTGGCGCCGGGTATGGGTGGCCTTGGCCCAAGCCCAGAGCGCAGCCGGCCTGGTCTCCGCAGCGCAGGTAGCAGAGCTGCAAACCCATGCCGACGACATCGACGTGGCCGCCGCCTTGGCCATCGAGAGCGAGATCGGCCACGACCTCATGGCGGAGCTGCGCGTCTTCGCCAGCCAGTGCCCCAGCGCCGGCGGCATCCTCCACCTGGGCGCCACCAGCATGGATATCGAAGACAACGCCGACGCCCTGCGCCTGAGAGAGTCGGCCGCCCTGCTGGCCAACCACCTGGCGGACCTGCTGGCGGCCTTCGCCGAGCGCATCGAAGCCGAAGCCGACACGCCAGCCATGGCCTACACCCACCTGCAACCGGCTGAGCCCACCACCCTGGGGTACCGCCTCTGCCAAACGGCGCAGGACTTGCTGGGCGACCTCGAGCGCTTGCAGGCCCTCGCTCGCGGGGTGCGGGGCAAGGGGTTCAAGGGCGCGGTAGGCACCTCTGCATCTTATGTAGAGCTGTTGCACAGCGCCCCCCTCACGCCCGGCGAGATGGAGCAGCGGGCCATGGCCGCCCTGGGCCTGCCGGCCTTCCCGGTGGCCACCCAGACCTACCCCCGCCGCCAGGACTACGACTTCCTCACCGTTCTGGCCGGCGTGGCGGCCACCCTGCACAAGTGGGCGCTGGACCTGCGGATCCTGCAATCGCCGGTGCACGGCGAGATGGCCGAGCCGTTTGGCCGAAAGCAGGTCGGTTCGTCGGCCATGCCGTTCAAGCGCAACCCGGTGGCGGCCGAGGGCATCTGCTCGTTGGCCCGCTGGGTGGCCAGCGCGCCCCAGGTAGCCTGGGACAACGCCGCCCTTTCAGCCCTGGAACGCACCCTGGATGATTCGGCCAACCGCCGCGCCATCCTGCCAGAGGCTTGCCTGGCCACCGACGAACTGTTGCGCCGCGCGGCCCGCATCGTGCGCGGGCTGCGGGTGGACCGCCAGGCGGCCCTGGCCGGGCTGGAGCGCTTCGGGCCGTTCGCCGCCACTGAGCCGGTGCTCATGGCCCTGGCCCGCGCCGGCGGCGACCGCCAGCAGGGGCACGAGGTGATCCGCGAGGCCAGCATGAAGGCATGGGAGGCGACCCGCCAGGGCCAGCCCAATCCCCTGGCCGACCTCCTGGCGGGCGATCCCTACATCGCCCAGTATGTGCCGGCGGCGGAGGTCCACCGCCTTATGGCCGAGGGGGCGGGCACGGGCCTGGCCGCCGCCAGCACCCGGGCCTTCCTGCAGACGTTGCGTGAGACCCTGGAACACGGAGAACAGGAGTGAGGGAATGGCAGAGATGAATCGCAAGCGAGCCCTGCTGAGCGTCGCCGACAAGAGCGGCCTGCTGGAGTTGGGCCAGGCCCTGGCCGACCTGGGCTGGGAGCTGGTAGCCAGCGGCGGCACCGCCCGGGCCCTGAGGGGCGCCGGCCTCCAGGTAGCCGACGTGTCGGACCTCACCGGCTTTCCCGAGGCGTTAGGCGGTCGGGTCAAGACGCTGCACCCGGCCATCCATGCTGGCATCCTGGCCCGGCCGGACCCAGCCGACCTCCAGGAGCTGGCCCAGCGCGGCCTGGCCCCCATCGACATGGTGGTGGTGAACCTCTACCGCTTCGAAGAGACGGTAGCCAAGCCAAACGTCTCCCTGGCCGAGGCTATCGAGGAGATCGACATCGGCGGCGTGGCGCTACTGCGGGCCGCAGCCAAGAACTGCGCCCGGGTCGCCGTGCTCTGCGAGCCGGCCCAGTACCAGTCGGTGGTGGCTGAGCTGCGGGAACAAGGCGCGCTGAGCGAGGCCACCCGCCGCCGCCTGGCGGTGGAGGCGTTCCGCACCACCGCCCTGTACGACGCAGCCATCTCCACCTACCTCACCGGCTTGGGCTTCGGCGGCGATGAGCCGTTCCCGCCCAAGATGGCCCTGCCCGCCCACCGGGTGCAGACCCTGCGCTACGGCGAGAACCCGCACCAGTCGGCGGCCTACTATACCTTCCGCGCCGGCGACGGGCCCATGGGCGGCCAGGTGCTGGGCGGCAAGGCGCTCTCCTACAACAATCTGCTGGACCTGGACGCGGCCTGGCGCGCCGCCCAGACCTTCCACGAGCCCACGGTGGCCATCATCAAGCACACCAACCCCTGCGGCCTGGCTCGCGCCGACACCCTCACCGAAGCCTACCGCCTGGCCCTGGCTGGCGACCCAGTCTCGGCCTACGGCAGCGTGGTCGCCGCCAACCGGCCCCTGGACATGGACACAGCCCGGGAGATGGTGAAGCTCTTCATCGAGGTGCTGGCCGCGCCGGCGTTCGACCCCGGCGTAGAGGAGCTGTTCCGAGGGAAACGGGCATCCTGCCGCCTGGTGGCCATCCCTCAGGAACCGGCGTCGTTCCCCTGGGAGGTGCGCAGCGTGCGCGCCGGCCTGCTGGTGCAGGACCCCGACCCGGTAGAAGACGACCCAGCCGAGTGGAAGGTGGTCTCTCAGCGGCAGCCAACCCCGGCTGAGCGGGAGGCCCTGGCCTTCGCCTGGAAGGTGGCTGCGCACGTCAAGAGCAACGCCATCGTCCTGTGCAGCCGAGACGCCGTCTTCGGGGTGGGCGCCGGGCAGATGAGCCGCGTCGACTCCGTCCGCCTGGCCGCCAGCAAGGCCGGCAAGCGGGCCGTGGGATCGGTGCTGGGCTCCGACGCCTTCTTCCCCTTCGCCGACGGCATCACCGAAGCGGCCAAGGCTGGCGTCACCGCGGTCATCGAGCCGGGCGGCTCAACCCGAGACGCCGACGCCATCGCCGAGGCCGACAAGCACGGCCTGGCCCTGGTTTTCACCGGCCGCCGCCACTTCCGACACTAGGCGCACACAGAACGGGCCTCCCGCCGACCAGGCGTCGGCGGGAGGCCCTCAGTAGGGCTCTACCCCATGAAGGCCAGCGCCCCGAAGGCGTTGCTGAGGCTGTGGGCCACCCAACCGGGCAGGATGCTGCCGGAGCGGTGCCGCAGCCAGCCGCAGAGCCAACCGGCCAGGAACTGGGCTGCCAGCAGCGGCCAGAGGCCCACGCTCACCAGCAACAGCAGCAGGTGCGGCAGCAGAAAGACCAGCGTCTGCACCGTGTTGCCGACGGCGAAGCCTAGCCGCCGCACCAGCCAACCGCCCAGCAAGCCGCGGAAGAGCGCCTCTTCTCCCAGGGCCACGTAGAGCGCCTCTCGCAGAGCGGCCAGCAAGAACGACGGCAAGCCCAATGGCCAGCCGGCGTAGTAGCTCTGGGCGATGTTGGGGCTGTCCGCCAGCCCCTGGAAGAGCCCCCGGCCCAACGTGAGGAGGAACACGCCCGGCGCCGCCCCCAGCACCAGCCCCAGGACCAGGTCGGGCCAGGCAGCCAGCCGCCACCCAACGCTGGCTCGCGCATGCGCGCCGCTGCACCCCTGCCGCCGCTGCCAGGCAATGGCCAAGAGCGAGGGCACGCAGAACAGGATCGTCTGCAACGGAATCCCCATCCCGGCCTCCCTATGCGGCCCGGCGGCGCAGCGTCCAAGGGATGAAGGCAACGAAGAACGCCAAGCCGCCCAGGCTCAGCCAGCCCAGCCAATCGCCCCAGCAGGTGTAGAGCGTGGGTCCGCCGGCCAGGGGCACGGCGGCCACCAAGGTCGCCGCCGCGCCCTCAGGGGTGATGGCCGACCCCACGACCCGCCCGAAGGGGTCCACTACCGCCGAGTTGTAGGCCACGTCGGCCATCACCACGGCCAGGCGGTGTTCGATGGCCCGGAAGACGATCTGCGTGTGCGGCACGGCGGCGATGCTGGGGCCAAAGAGCGAGGGCATGGCCACCACTTGCGCCCCACCGTCGGCCAGCCGGCGGGCGACGTCGGTGAAGTTGGCGTCGAAGCAGATCATGGTGGCAAGCCGACCACCGTCGGTGCGGTAGGCCGGGTAGGTCCCCGAGCTCACCGTCGCGGGCTCGCCTGAGAAGACCGCCGGGTGCGTCTTGCCGTAGACGCCCAAGAAGCGGCCAGCCGGCGTCAGCACGGTGGCCTCGTTGCGGAAGCCCCCTGGCCCATCCAGCACGTAGCCGATGGCCAGGATGGCCCCGGTCTCCGCGGCCAGCCCCTGCAGCGCAGCCGTCCGCTCCACCTGGGGGTCGAAGCCCAGGGCCATCTCCGGCCAAACCACTACCTCCGCCCCCGCCGCGGCCGCCTGGCGCGTCTGCGCCGCCAGCGTCCCCAGGCGCTGCTCGGCCGAGGTGTGCGCATCGCGGTGGGCGGCGCGGGGCAGGTTGGGCTGCACCGCCGCCACCCGCACCGTCGGTCGGGCATCGCCTCGGCCGCTGTAGAGCATCAAGCTCAGGCTTCCCCACAGCGCCAAGAGGAGCGCGGTCGCGCCCAGCCAGCGCCCGGCCATGCGCGGGGGCACTACTGGGGCCTCGCCGGGCCAACGTCGGTCCCACAAGGCCAAGGCTGCCTGCGCCAAGGCGTAGTTCCCCAGCATGATCAGCAGGTCCAGGCCGTAGATGCCCACCAGGGAGAGTGGCTGCAGCAGCCCGGGCCAACGCCACAGGGTGTAGCCCACAAAGGCCCAGGTGCCGAAAGCCGGGACGAAGCTGCGGGCCATCTCCAAGCCCACCCAGCCCACCACGCCTTCGGGAACGAACCAGCGGTAGGCTGTCGCCTCGTGAAAACGCCGCTTGTCCCGATCCAGCAGCAAGGCCAGGGCCCCCACCGCTAGCGGCACCGCGGCCATGACGGTGCTCTTGCCGCCGAACATGGGTACCAGCAGAGCGCCCAGCCAGCCGCCAATGGTCACCGCCGGGGCCAGGCTGGCGAGCCGCCTCGGCAGGACGCGGTGTTGCGCCAGCAGCATGGGCACGAAGCCCACCCAAATGAGGGCGCCGAGGTTCCACGGGGGGAATGCCAGGGTGAGGCAGAGCGCGCTCGCTGCCGCCAAGGCCAGACCGACCACCATACGCCGCCAAGGAAGCGCCATCTCCACCCCTCCCATGCTGCGCTCACCCATCGGTCGTCGCACCGGCATTATACGCGCGCTGGGCGTCTGGCGCAACCGCCCAGCAGAAAGCCCCCGGCGCGCGGCCGGGGGCTTGTCTCATCGTCCATGGGTGCGCTGGCGTCAGCACACCGTCTGGCGGATCGCCTCCACCAACAGGCGGTGCTCCACCCCGTGGATGCGCGCCTCCAGGCTCTCCAGCGTATCGTGCGGCAGGATCGGCACCTCTTCTTGCAGGATCACCGGCCCGGCGTCCACCGCTTCATCCGGCACCAGGTGCACCATGACCCCGGTGCGCTGCGTCCGGCCGCTCTGATAGGCCTCCCAGGCCCGACGGATCGCCTCCGTGCCGGTGAACTCGCCCGGCAGCGCCGGGTGCAGGTTGATGACGCGGTTGGGGAAGCGGTGCAGGAACAGGTTACCCAGGACGTGCATCCAGCCAGCCAAGACGACCCACTCCGCGCCGTACCCCTCCAAGAACTGCGCCAGGTCGGCGTCGTAGGCCGGCCGGCCGCGGCCGTCTTCCAGGTAGGGCCGCAACCGGTGCACCAAAGTGGGCACGCCAGCCCTCTGGGCCCGCTGCAGGCCAAAGGCCCCCGGCCGGTTGGACACCACCAAGCAGACCTCCACCCCCGGCAGGCTGCCTGTCGCGGCGGCATCCAGAATCGCCTGCAGGTTGGAGCCGCTGCCGGAGATCAGCACCGCCAGTCGCGTCACGCCTTTCTCCTACGCCCAGTGCACCTGGGGCCCCTCGCCCCGTTCGGCGATCTCCCCGATGACCCACGACTGGCCCGGCTGCACCGCCAGCACCGTCGACGCTTGCGCCGCGTCCACCACCAAGACCATGCCCACGCCCATGTTGAAGATGTGGTGCATCTCGTCGTCATCCACCCCGCCAGCACGCTGGATCAGGCGGAAGAGCGGGGGCACCGGCCACGCGCCCCGGCGGATCACCGCCTGCACCCCCGGCGGCAGCACCCGAGGCAGGTTGTCGGCGAAGCCGCCGCCGGTGATGTGGGCCATGGCCTTCACCACCACACCTGCCGCCCAAAGCCCCTCCAGCGCCGGCAGGTAGCAGCGGTGCGGCTCCAGCAGCGCCTGGCCCAGGGGCACACCCAACTCCGGCTGCACCGCCTCCAAGTCCATGCCATCTACGGCGCGGCGAGCCAGCGAGTAGCCGTTGGTGTGCAGGCCCGACGACGCTAGCCCCAGGCAAAGGTCGCCAGGCCGAACGCTCTGGCCATCGATGATGGCCTCGCGCCCCACCCAGCCCACCAGCGTGCCCACCAGGTCGAACTCGCCTGGCAGGTAGACGTCCGGCATCTCGGCCGTCTCGCCGCCCAGCAGGGCGCAGCCGGCGGCGCGGCAGGCCTCGGCGCAGCCGCCGATGAGCTCCTCGATCATCTCCCCCTGCAGGCGGGAGCTGGCCACATAGTCCAGGAAGAACAGCGGCCTGGCCCCCTGCACCAGGATGTCGTTGACGCAGTGGTTGACGATATCGAAGCCCAGGCCGCGGTAGCGGCCCAAACGAGAGGCCAGCTTGGTCTTGGTGCCCACGCCGTCAGTGGACGCCACCAGCACCGGCTGGCGCGCCCCCTGCAATCCACTCAGGTCGAAGAGGCCGCCGAAGTTGCCGATGCCCGCCAGCACTGCCGGGCTGTACGTGGCCTGCACCGCCGCCTTCACCCGCCCAAGCACCCCCATCTTGCGTTCAATATCCACACCAGCATCGGCGTAAGTGAGGCCCCTGCCGGCCGGCGGACGGGCGATGTCGCGGCGGTACTGCATCCCCCGGAACCGGACCTGCGCCACGGCGGCGTAGGCGCGCTCCCGGGCCTCGGCCACGGAGCCGCCCCAAGCCGTCACGCCGACAACACGGCCGGCGGCCGTGACCACCTGGCCATCGTGCACCTCGGTGCCGGCGTGGAAGATCGCCACACCCGGCAGCCGCGCTGCCGCCGCCAAGCCGTGGATCGGTCGCCCTTTGGCGTAGGGGCCGGGGTAGCCCTCGGCTGCCAGCACCACGCAGACACACCCGCCCGTGCACCACGACAGCCGCACATTGGCCAGCCGCCCTTCCACGCAGGCCAGCATCACCTCCACCAGGTCGGTCTGCAGCAGCGGCAGGATGACCTGCGTCTCCGGATCGCCAAAGCGGCAGTTGAACTCCAGCACCTTGGGGCCCTGCTTGGTGAGCATCAGCCCGGCGTAGAGGACGCCCACGTAGGGTGTGCCGGCCTTCCGCAGGCCATCCACCGCCGGCTGCAGCACCGTGCGGCGGATCTCCTCCACCTGCTCC
>JAAYZY010000310.1 GCA_012514615.1 Chloroflexota bacterium
CGCGGTGCCGTTCTGGGTCGAAGGCGGGACCGGGGGGGCGACGGGCCGGATCAGGCATGGTGGGTCTCCGCCAACTGGCGGACGTAGCTTTCGATCTGTTCCGTGAGCTCCGCGGCCATCTGCACGAACGCTTGCACCCCCTCGGGGGGCAGGTTGTCTACGTGGGCGCCGCCAACCACCACCGCTAGGCGACCGCAACGCGCCGCCAGGTGCTCGGCCATGGGGCGGACCAGGGCTTCGTCTTTGTGGCCCAGGCGGTTCCAGACGGAACTGGTGGCGCTGAGCCGGGTGGGATCGGCCTGGCTGGGGCGCGGCTCCGCCACCGTCACCGCCCCCACATGGTGCCGGTCGCCGCCGCCGAGGCAGACCACCAGATCAGGGCCCACCGTGCACACCTGCGCCTCCAACCGGTAGCGGCCCCGGTGGACGATGAAGTGGCTCATGGCCGCTCAGCCCGGCCCTGCCAGCGGGCGCCCAGGCGGTGGTCGATGCCCAGCAGATCCAGCGCCCGGCCCACGGCGCCGTCCACCAGGTCGGCCACCGTCTGCGGCCGGCTGTAGAACGCTGGCAGCGGCGGCATGACGATGCCCCCCATGAGGGTGACCGCCTCCATGTTGCGGATGTGGGCCAGGGTGAGTGGCGTCTCGCGGAAGAGCAGGATGAGGGGCCGGCGCTCCTTCAGAGTCACGTCAGCGGCGCGGGTGAGGAGGTTGTCGCCAGCGCTGGTGGCCACGCGGGCCAGGGTGCCGGCCGAGCAGGGGGCCACCAACATGGCCTGCACCGGGAAGGAGCCGCTGGCGATGGGCGCAGCCAAGTCTTCTGGTTCGTAAACCGCGTGGGCCAGAGCGCGCACCTGGGCGGGCGTGAAGTCGGTCTCCACAGCCACAGTAATCTCCGCCGGCCGGGAGAGCACCAGGTGGGTCTCCACGCCGGGCGTCGCGGCCAGCGCCTGTAGCAGGCGAATGCCGTAGATCGCACCTGAAGCCCCTGAGATGCCTACCACCAAGCGGCGCATGGCCTTGCCCTCCCCACGCGGCGTGTGGGGAGATTATACACCAACGGTGGGCAAATGGGAAGGCCTCGCTGCCGCGCCCCCAGGAGCGGCGAGGCCGGGCCGTTTCGGTGGCCGGTTGACAAACCGCGCCGCCTGTGATATACTATTGTAAGCGTTTTCTTGCCTTCCCTGCTGGGCACGTTGCCGCGTCCGTTCCGTCCGTTGGAGGCTGTTCCCGATGCCGAGGATGACGACGATTCGGGATGTAGCCAAGCGCGCCGGCGTCTCCATCGCCACGGTCTCTCGCGTGATGAACGGCAGCACCTTCGTCAGCGAGCCGTTGCAGGAGCGGGTCTGGCAAGCCATACGCGAGTTGAACTACTCGCCCAGCGCGTTGGCCCAGGGTCTGAGCACCCACGTCAGCCGCACCATCGGCGTCATCGTCCCCAGCATCACCAAGCACCCCTTCTGGGCCCAAGTGGTCGCCGGCATCGAAGATGCGTGCCGCGGCGAAGGCTACAACCTCTTCCTCTGCCACAGCGACGCCAACGTGCAGCGCGAGCGGGACTACCTGCAACTGCTGCGCACCCGCCGTGTGGACGGCGTGATCATCGGGCCAGCCACCGAGACTTCGGAGCATCTTCAAGGGATCCTCTCCGAGGATTGGCCGGTGGTGGCGGTGGACGGCCATTTCGTGGACCGTGCCATCCCCTGCATCACGGTGGACAACTACCACGCCGCCTATGCAGCCACCGCCTACCTGACATCGTTGGGGCACCGGCGCATCGGCGTCCTGTCGGGACCGGCCAGCCACTCGGTCTCTATGGAGCGGTTGCGAGGCTACCGCGATGCCCTGAGCGCCGTCGGCGCCCCTGTCCGGCCGGACCTGGAGCGCATCTGCCCGTTCGACGATGAGGCGGCGCGACAAGCGATCCACCAATTCTTCGCGGCCCCTGAGCCGCCCACTGCGCTCTTCTGCCTCATCGGCCGCTGGGCGCGGGTGGTGTTGGCCGCCTTGCGCCAGCAGGGCAAGGCCATCCCCGACGGGGTATCGCTGCTCACCTTCGACGATCTGGAGTGGATGGCCCTGGTTTCGCCGCCCCTCACGGCCATCGCCCAGCCGGCCGTGGAGATGGGGCGGCAGGCCATCGGGATGCTGTTTGGCATCCTGCGGCAGACAGAGCCGGCCGCCCCGACCCAGGTTGTGTTGGAGACCACCTTCGCGCCGCGCGCTTCCTGCGCGCCGCCCGCTGAGCCATCCATTGGGGCAGGAGGAGCCCTGTGAACCTTGGCCTCGTTGCGCCCTACTGGGAGACCGCCCTGGGTTATGTGGCACAGACCGGCCTGTCGTGTCTGGAGCTGCAAGCCCGCCCCGGTTCATCGTTGGATGAAGCCCGCCGCCAACCCGGCGGGGCGGCCATGATCCGCCGCACCCTGGAACGCTACGGCGTGAGGGTCTGCTCCCTGATGTTCGCCCTCAACTACCTGCAGCCGGGCCCGGAGGGCCAGCAGGCCCGCGCCTACCTCCTGGAGATGATCGATCTGGCCGCGGCCTTGGGCGTGCCCACCGTCTCCACCACCACAGGGCGCGTCTGGCACGAGAGCTTCGCCGTCAACCTGGAGCGCTATGTGACCTTCTGGCGGCCGGTGGTGCGCCACGCCGCGGCCAAGGGCGTGCGCATCGTCCACGAAAACTGCCCCCACGACCCCTGGCGCAGCCCCAACCTGGCCCTCAACCCCCGCTGGTGGAACGCGCTCTTCGCCGCCCTGCCTGTCGACAACCTGGGCCTGGAGTTCGACCCTTCTCACCTGGTCTGGCAAGGGATCGACGTGGCGGAGGCAGTGCGGGCCAGCAAGGGCAAGATCTTCATCGTCCACGGCAAGGACTGCCAGGTGGACGCGCAGCGTTTGGCCCAGGTGGGCTGCCTGGGCGACCGCTGGTGGAGCTACCGCATCCCTGGCCGCGGCCAGGTGGATTGGCCAGCCCTCTTCGCCGCCCTGACGGAGGTGGGGTTCGACGGCGATGTGCTGATTGAGCACGAAGACGAGGCTTTCGGCGCGCAAAGCATGGCGGCGCCGGAGCAAGATGAAGCGCTTCCTCTGACCCGACTGGCCGGAGACGCGCACGGCATGGTGCAGGCGCTGGCCCTATCTCGCGCCTACCTCGAGCCCTGGATTCGCCCATGAGCGACCCACGGGGCTCTCTTTGAAGCCATAGCGCAACTGTGCAGATGGGCCTTGGATGCAGAAAGGGGGTGGTGGGCAGTCCCTAGTGGTATGGGCGATCGGTCTTCCCGGTACACGAGCGACGAGCGAGCAGACAAGAGGAGGATTGAACGGTGAGTAACAAGTTGACCCGTCGAGAGTTCTTGCGAGCCGCGGGCATTGCCGCGGCCGGTGTGACAGCGGCCACTGCCCTGGGCGCCTGCGCCCCGCAAGCCACCCCGGCCCCGAAAGCGGATGGTTCCTCTGGAGCCCCGGCGGCGAAAGCCAAAGTGGTTGAGTGGCTGGCCTGGGGCGGCCCCACCGACATCGAAGCGGCGCAGAAGGCGGCGGCGGAGTTTGGCAAGCAGTTCCCCGACTACATCCTGAAGCTGACCATCGGCCCCTGGGGCGCGGTCTCCGGCTCGCCCTTCTACACCAAGGTGCAGACCATGGTGGCCGGCGGGGTTCCGCCGGATGTCTCCTGGTTCCAGGGTTGGGAGTGGCAGCCCTACGCCGACAAGGGCGTGTTGCTGCCGGTGGACGACTACCTCAAGCGCGACCCCATGCCCGACATCTACCCGGACTACCCGGCGGTGCACGATTCCACAGAGCGATCGGGCAAGACCTGGATGGTGCCCACAGAGCAGCCCACCATGGTCATGTTCTACGCCAAGAAGCACTTCGACGAGGCCGGCATCCCCTACCCCACCGACGACTGGACCTTGGAAGAGTTCCTCGACCTTGCCGTCAAGCTCACAGACACCAGCGGCGCCGTCAAGAAGTACGGCTACCAGGCCAACGGCATGTGGCCGCGGGATATCCACTGGATCCGCAGCACCGGCAAGCAGGAGTTCGATACCATCATCGATCCGAAGAAGATGACCTTCAACCAGCCGGAGATCGTGGAGATGGTGCAGCTGATCGCCTCGGACGTCTACTACAAGTACAAGGTCTCGCCCACGCCGGCCGACCTGGAAGGCGGCGCCAACACCATCGACACCGGCAACTGCGCCATGAAGTACGAAGGCCCCTGGTTCTTCCCCAACCTGAACAGCCCCAAGCTGCGGGAGCAGGGCAAGCAGGTGGAGTTCGACGTGGTGCTCATGCCCAAGTGTCAGGATGGCTCCCGCCCGCACCGGGCTGTGCCCTCGGGCCTCCTGATCATGAAGACCGATCGGGATCCGGAGGATGCCTGGA
>JAAYZY010000311.1 GCA_012514615.1 Chloroflexota bacterium
CAAGAGCAGGCTGCGGAACTGCCGCTTGGTGCGGCGGGGGCATAGCGCCTTCTGCCCACAAGGCCCCCGGTGACGGCGATCGTTGTTGCGTTCGGTACAGAAGAGGAGGCCCTCCCCGCTGCCCCGCAGCAGGTTGAGCATCTCGGCGTCCGGCAGCCCATGCTTCTGCCCTGCAGAGATCACGGCCACTTGCGGCGTCACCACCGCCAGCGCCTCCGGCGTGATGCCGTTGCGGTAGCTGCCGTGGTGCGGCGCCTTGAGCACCCGCGCCGCCAGCCGCTCTGCCGGGTGCTCCTGCAGCATCATTTCCCAAGCCTCCTGCTGAGCATCGCCGGTGAACAGGAACGACCAGGCTGGGCTGCCCGTGTCGGCGGGGCGCAGGCGGAAGACGATGCTCTGGTTGTTGGCGTCGCGGTCGGCCATCGCGGCGGCGAAGAGAGTGCCAGCCCGTGCCAGCTCTTCCAGGCGCGCCGGGTCTTCCGGCAGCGGCGCACCCGATGCCGCCACCAGGCCGACCGCGTCGCTCCAGCGGAACGGCACCCTGCCCACCACCGTATCGGGCACCTGGCGGTCCGGCGACAGGAGGTCCAGGGCCACCGAATCGAACAGCGGCCCCGAGGGCGGCTCTGCCAACGACGGGTGCACCAGAGCGGCCGCCTCCGCCATGTGCTCGCGCACCAGGCGAGCCAGCGACTGGTTCTGGCTGACGCTCTCGGCGATGAACGAGACCTCTGGCAGGTCCAAGGGATCCCAGCCGCTGGGGCCAGGCGAGCGCACGGGCGGCTGCCACAGGGGATCGGGCAGCGGGCCCCAGTAGTGGCGGATGCAGGCCGGCTGGCCGCCGTTCCAGTGATCCTCGTCCTGGCTGTAGCTGGCCAACAGGTGGACCAGGCCATTCACGTGGTCGGCATCGATGTGCGTGGCCACCAGCAGATCGATCACCCTGACCCCCTGGTGGCGCAGCCACGCGTTCAGGCGGAAGGCAGCTTCCTTGGTCTCGCCTCCGTCCACCACAATGCAGCGGGTCTGCCCTCGATCTTCGAAAGTGATGACTGCACAGTCGCCGTGGAACACATCCAGAAACGCCGCCTGCAGGATCATGGCCCCTCCTCCTGTCTGCTGCCCCATTATAGCACACGGCCCGAGTCGAACGCCTGGGCCCTCTGCAGGGTGGTTGACTTCTCTCTGCACCTATGGTAGCATTCCCCGTTCGTTCATATGTGAGGCGCTTCGCACCGCAACGAGGGAGGGCCACATGAGCTGGCAATCGCTGCGCTTCGCCCAGAGCGCCCAGGAGGCGGTGGGCTTCCTGCATCGGTTCGGCCCGCAAGCCCGGCCAGTGGCCGGCGGCACCGACCTGCTGGTGCAGTTGCGGGACGCCCCCGACCGCCGCGTGATCCTCATCGACCTCAGCCGCGCTCCAGACCTGCACAGCATCAACCTGACCCCAGACGGCCAAGCCCTGCGCATCGGCGCGGCCGCCACCTACGCCGACATCCTGCACAGCGAGCTGGTCTGGGCCCACGCCCCGCTGCTGGCCCAGGCCGCGGCCACTGTGGGCTCCGTGCAGATCAGGGCCCGGGCCACCCTGGGCGGCAACCTGGCCACGGCCTCCCCGGCCGGCGACTCCTTGCCCGCCCTTCTGGTCCTGGGGGCGCGGCTGCACCTGTTGGGCCCTTCCGGCGCTCGTTCCCTGCCGGTGGAGCAGTTCTTCCAGCACGTCCGCCGCACTGCGCTGGAGCCCGGCGAGGTCATCACCCACGTGGAGCTGTCCTCCCAAGGGGCTCAGCGCGGAGCCTTCCTCAAGCTGGGCCAGCGTCGCTCGCAGATCATCAGCCTGGTCAGCGTGGCCGCGGCCGTGACCACCGACGCCGACGGCCGTGTCGGCCACGCCCGCGTGGCCTTCGGCTCGGTGGCCCCCACGCCGCGCCGCGCCCCCCAGGCCGAAGCGGCGCTGCTGGGTCAGGCCCTCACCCAGCAGACCATCCAGCAGGCCGCTCAGGCCGCCGCGGCCGCGGCGCAGCCCATCGACGACGTGCGCGGCTCGGCCGACTATCGCCGTGAGATGGTCGCCACCCTCACCCGCCGCGTCCTGGCCAACGTCGCCGGGGAGGACCCGCCCCGCCGCCCGCTGGAGCAGACCCTTAGCAGCCCCCTGCCCCGCGCCCCGGCCCCGCCAGCCGACTGGGACGGACGCAGCCTGCGCTGCCGGGTCAACGGCCAAGAGGTGCATCTGGCAGACGTGCGCGGGCAGACCCTCATGGCCGCCCTGCGGGAGAAGCTGGACCTGGTGGGCGTGAAGAACGGCTGCAGCGCCGGCGAGTGCGGGGCCTGCACCGTCCTCATGGATGGCGTGGCAGTCACCTCGTGCCTGGTGCCGGCCGAGCAGGCCTGGGGGCGAGAGATCGAGACGGTGGAAGGGCTGGCCCAGGGCCCGACCCTGCACCCCCTGCAGCAAGCGTTTGTGGACCACGCCGCCAGCCAATGCGGCTACTGCACGCCGGGGATGCTCCTGGCCGCCGAGGCGCTCCTGCGCCACGTGGCCCAGCCCACCCGCGAGCAGGTCCAGGCCGGCCTGGCTGGCAACCTCTGCCGCTGCACCGGCTACTATCAGATCTTCGACGCCGTGGCCGAAGCGGCCCAACACCAACGACGCGAGCGCGGAGGCCAACCATGAACGAGCCGTTCGTCGGCCAATCGCTGCCCCGAGTGGACGCCCCAGCCAAAGTCACCGGCCAGGCCCTCTACCCGGGCGACATTGTCATGCCCGGGATGCTGCACGCCAAGGTGGTCTGGCCAGCCCAGGCCCCGGCCCGCCTCTTGGGGCTGGAAACCGCTGAGGCCGCGGCCATGCCCGGCGTGGTGAGGGTTCTCACCTGGCAAGACGTGCCCCGCAACGAGTTCGGCATCTACCAGCCGGACCAGCAAGTGTTGACACAGGGGCTGGCGTACTGGGCCGGCGATCCGCTGGCCCTGGTGGTGGCGGAGACGGAAGCCCAAGCGGCGCGGGCCGCTCGGCGGGTGGGCGCCCGCCTGGAGCCGCTGCCGGTGGTGAGCGACCCGGAAGCCGCGCTGCGGCCCGAATCCCCCCTGGTGCACCCAGAACGCGGCGCCAACCTGATCAACCAGATCCATATCGAGCGGGGCGACCTGGCCCAAGGCTTCGCCCAGGCCGATGTGGTGGTGGAAGAGGAGTACCACACCCACTGTGTAGAGCACGCCTTCCTCCAGCCAGAGGCCGGCCTGGGCTTCATCGATGGCGAAGGGCGCGTGACGGTCATTTGCGCAGCCCAGTGGGCCCACGATGACGTACGCCAGATCGCCCACGCCCTGCGCCTGCCCGAGTCGCAGGTGCGGGAGATCGTCCCCGCGGTGGGCGGGGCCTTTGGCGGGCGGGAAGACATCTCCATCCAGCTCTTGGTGGCGCTGGCCGCCTTCCACCTGCGTCGGCCAGTGCGCCTCGTCTGGTCGCGGGAGGAGTCGTTTCACGGTCACGGCAAGCGGCACCCCTTCATCATGCGCCATCGCTGGGCCGCCACCCGCGCCGGTAAGCTGGTAGCCGCCCAAGCTGAGATCATCGCCGACGCCGGGGCGCACCTCTCCACCAGCCTGGTGGTCCTGGCCAACGCCTGCTCCTTCGCCGTTGGGCCCTACGTCGTCCCCAACGTGCGGGTGGAAGGCCGTCTGGCTCACACCCACAACCCACCCAGCATGGCCATGCGCGGCTTCGGCGCAGCCCAGGTCCCCCTGGCCTACGAGGGCCAGATGGACCGCCTGGCCTTGGCCCTGGGGCTGGACCCGGTGGAGTTCCGCCTGCGCAACATCGTGCATGAAGGGGGCATCGCCATTACCGGTAACGTCATGCCCCCGGGCTGCGGAGCCGAAGCCACGCTGCAGGCGGCTGCTCGGGAGGCCGGCTGGCACGAAACGTCGACAGGCTGGCAGCGCCCGGCCCCCCGGACCCCGTCTGCGCCCCACCGACGCCGCGGCTTGGGCCTGGCCTGCTCCCTCAAGAACATCGCCTACTCCTTCGGCTTCGACGACCGCGCCGGGGCACAGGTTACGCTGCAGCTGTCCCCGAACGGCGACATCCACGAGGCCGAAGTGCGCGTGGGGGCCACCGAAGTCGGCCAGGGCGTCCTCACCGTCATGCTCCAGGTGGCCGCCGATGCCCTGCACGTGCCGCCGACGCGCATCCGCCTGATCACCGGCGACACCGCCCGCGTGCCGGATGGCGGCTCCGTCTCCGCGTCCCGCCAGACCTACATGTGCGGCAACGCCGTGTTGGGCGCGTGCCAGCAAGCTCTGGCCCAGCGGAATCAGGCTCGTCAGGAAGGGAGCGAGGCCAGGGCGATCACGGCGTCCTACGTCTTCCGCTGCCTGGACGTGCGCCGAACCACGCCGTTTGACCCACAGACCGGTCAGTGTGAGCCTCATGTCACCTACGGCTACTGCACCCAGGCCGCCGAGGTGGAGGTAGACCTGGAAACCGGCGCGGTGGAGGTGCTGCAACTCGTCTCGGCGCAGGATGCCGGCCGGGCCATCAACCCTCGCCTCCTGCAGGGCCAGGTGGCTGGGGCCGTGCACATGGGCATCGGCTTCGCCCTCACGGAAGACTTCCAGGTGGTGGATGGGCAGATCCGCACCCGCAACTTGGCCGAGTACCTCATCCCCACCAGCCAAGACATGCCCCGAGAGCTGGTCTCCCTGACCGTGGAAGTACCGGACCCCACTGGCCCCTACGGCGCCAAGGGCGTCGGTGAGCTGCCCACCCTGCCCACCGCCCCAGCCATCCTCAGCGCCATCCACAACGCCACCGACGTCTGGCTCACTCGTCTGCCGGCCTCCCCTGAACGGGTCTTCTGGGCCCTGCGGCGGGCCACCCCGGGCCCGGGCTCCGCGGGCGAGAGATAACCGGCCTGCGTCGGCGCAGCGGTCGCCCCTGGCAGGCGTTCGCGGCAAGTCTCGCCTTGGGGCTTCCTCTGGCCGCGGCATGCACGCCGGCTGCTTCTCCTATCGCCACGGCGGGCCCGCCCAGCCCACCACCACGCTCAGAGCCATCCCCAGCGCCGCCCTCCACGCCCACAGCGCCTGCCACGGCGGAGCCGGCGGAAAAAGGCCCGAACTGGGGCTTCCCCCTGCACCGGGCCGACGACGCCCTCTTCCGCTCTGCAGCCCAGGTCGGCGCGGCCTGGGTGACCGTGGCCTTCTCCCGGCGCGACATCCCACCGGAGCCAGGCTACACCTATTGGGCCATGCCCAACCAGGCCCTGCGCATGGCCCAGTGGTATGGCCTAGAGTTGGCCCCCGCCTGGGCCACCCAGCCCCGTGGGCCTGCCGGCGCGTCGGGCCGGCCGGCGAGCCGCCCGTTGACCGCGAGGCCGATGCCCAGTTTGCGGCTGCGGTGGCCTCCTGCTACCGCGGCCGCGTCTTCGCCTACATCCTCTGGAACGAGCCCGACCTGGCCTTGGAGTGGGCTGGCCGGCCGCCGGACCCGTAAGGTTATGTCAACTTATTGACCACCGGAGCAGCCTCCATCTTGGCAGACCCAGCAGCGCAGGTGGCGGCAGCCGGGCTGGCCCCCACCACCGAGAACAGCGAACGGGCCACGGACGACTAGGTCTTCCTGGAGCGGATGCTGAGGGCCGGCGCAGCCCAGTGGTTCGACGCCCTGACGGCCCATTCCTACAGCTTCGGCCTGCCGCCGCAGACCGCCCCCCAGGCCACCCCGCCGTGCTTCCGCCGGCTGGAACGGCTCCAGGAGGTGCTTCGGTCGCACAACCTGCAGCGGCCAATCTGGATCAGCGAGGCCGGCTGGCTCACCCGGCCAGACCGCGCCTACCCGGAGACGCCCCTGGTGTCGGAGGCCCAGCGAGCAGCGTCCATGGAGCAGGCCGAGGCGATGGTCGGAGCCCAGTGGCCCTGGGTGGAGCGCTTGGCCTGGTGGCAGTTGGGCGATGGGGACGGCTACAGCCTGTCACGGGAAGGGGGAGACGGCTGGGAGCCCACGCTGGCCTGGCACGCCCTGGTGCCGGGGCTCACGCCTTCCTGTCAAGCGCCTGCCGCCAATGCCCCCCCGCCGGCCAACCGGCCCCTGGCCGCCGCCGACGTGGCGGTCCGTCTGGGTGATGTGGCCACGCTCCACCCCCACTGACAGCACCTATCGCCGGCTCCCCTACGCTGGGACTTGGACTTCTACCTGGATTTCGGCCCCTCCGCCATCCAATGGGAGCTCTGGCTCAAGACGATGCAGGTGGAGCAAGCCAGCGACCCCGTCCACATCAATGGGGTACCCTGGGAGCCACCCTTCCTGACCACCCGCGGGTTCCCGGACGTCAGCAGTCGTCGGGTGGCCCAAGCGCTGGCGGTGCCGCAAGGTGCGCTGCATCCTGGCCACAACGTCCTTTCCGTGCATGCTGGCCCCCGCTACGCCGGCGGCCAGCATGCCTGGTGGCGTTTGGAAAACGCCCAGTTCCGCACCCCAGCTTGCGTCAGGCGCGCCGGAGCCCACCGCCATCTCCACACTGGCAGATGCTGCCTTGGCCACCCGGCTGGGCCGACGTACAGTTCATCGCTCCGGCCGGAGATGCCCTGTGGAGCGCGGCCTTCGCCCGAGGGGAGCTCTTCCGCTCCACCGACCTCGGGCGAACGTGGAGCGTGGCCAGCGCTGGGCTCGGCAACGCCCACGCCTTCCACGTGCTGGAGGCTGAGAGGACGCTCTACGCCGCCACGGACCGCCGGCTGTTCCATTCGGCAGACGACGGACTCTCCTGGTCGCCCCACCCTTGCAGGCCCGACCAGGCGCTCTACGCCCTGGCCTGGTGGCGCGGCCAGCTCTGGGTCGGCGGCGAGGGCGGCCTGGTTCGCTCTGACGATGGGACGCACCTGGCGTGAGACAGACCTGGGGCAGCCAGCACCCATCGTCTCCTTGGCCAGCTATGGCTCGATCCTCTGGGCTGGCAGCGAAAGGCGCGGCCTCTTCCGCTCGCCCAACGCCGGCCAGAGCTGAGAGTGGTTGGGGCCGACGGGCGCCACGGTCTACGACATGCTGCTCCATGACGGCAGGCTGGCTGCAACCACCTCGGCTGGCCTCATGCGCTGGATGGCTGAGGGCAGCCCCTAGGCGCGCTAGAGCGCAACCCCAGGGCGTTGAGTTGCGTATACCTGCTGACCACGCAGAACAGAACACCGAGAATGGCTCAGGGAGGAAACGCATGGAGAAGCTTGTCATCACCACCACGAATGAGGTCGAGGGGTACCGCATCGTGCGCTACATCGGCGTCGTGCGCGGCGTCACCGTGCGCTCGCGCAGCATTGTGGGGCAGTTCGCCGCCTCGATGCAATCGTTGGTGGGCGGGAAGATCGGTCCCTATGTGGAGCTGTGCGAAGAGGCCCGCAAGGAGGCGTTCCAGTATATGGCCCAACACGCCGTGGAGGTCGGGGCCAACGCGGTGGTGGGCATGCGCTACGACGCCACCGAGCTTGGAGAGAACATGAGCGAGGTGCTGGCCTACGGCACCGCCGTGGTCATCGAGCCGCGCTAGCCGTCTCGTCTGTGGCGGAGGGGGCAGCCTGAGCGGTGCCCCCCACCCGCTCGAACTCCAGAACCCGCCTGAAGCGACGCAGCACGCGCAGCAGCGGCCCACCCAGAAACAGGATCAGCGCGGCGTTCCCGGTTGCCCGCCACACATCCCACCACAGCGAGGTCAGCACGTAGAAGGCCAGGTAGCGCCGCGCCGTGGCCAGCAGGCCGATGCCCTGCTCCCAATAGGCTCCTTCGCCAACCCCGGCCCCGGCGATGTACGGCCAGAACCACAGGTTCATGATGGCCCCAAAGGCCAAGCCCCAGAGCGCCCCCCAGCCGGCCAGAAGGGCCAGTTCCAAGCGCGGGTGGCGCGGCAGATGGGGCAGCCAGCCGGCCGTAAGGCCCACCCAGCCAGCAGCGAACATCTGGAACGGCAGCCATGGGCCTACGCCCGCGCCCAGCATGGCCGAGACCAGCAGCGAGAGCGCCCCCAGCAGGAAGCCGAAGGTCGAGCCGTAGGTGTGGCCACAGAGCACCAGCAGGAAGAAGATGGCCGAGAAGCCTGCCGGCCCCGGGATGGCCCGCAAAATGGCGTTAGCCGCCGAGAGGATGCCCAACAGGGCCACTGTGCGCGCGTTCATCGCGCCGCCGGTGAGGCTGGCGATCACCACCACCAGGCACATGCCGGTGAGGGCCAGCAAGGTGAATGGCGCATCGCCCGCATGGGCCTGCGACGCCGCGTCGGCGCCCCCGACCGGCGCCACGAACGGGGCCAAGAACGCCGCCACCCCCACTGCGGTCGCCAGAAGCAGGATCAGGGCGTTCCACCAGCGCTTCATGCGGTCACCTGCACCGCGGCCAACACATCGCCCACCGTCAGGTAGTGAGGATCGCCCAGCAGCTTGTTCACCTGGGTGGCGAAGGCCAGCGATGCGCCCATCACCTGGCGGATCGGCCCTTCGGCCACCGTTCGCCCGTCACCCAAGATGACGACGCGGCCCGCGCACTCAGCCGCCAGCTCCACGTCGTGGGTCGCCATAACCACCGTGTGCCCCTGCTTGGCCCATGTTCGCAAGAAGGCCGCAAGCTTCCGCTTCTGGGGCCCGTCCAGGCCCCGAGTCGGCTCGTCCAGCAGCAGGATCGACGGCTCGCCGGCCAGCACCGCCGCCAGCGCCACCCGCTGCCGCTCGCCCACGCTGAGGTCCCGAGGGTAGCGATCCGCTTGCCCTTGCAGCCCCAGCAAGGCGAGCAGGCTGTCCCCTTCCAGCTTGGGCAGCCCCCGAGCCTGGCGAGTGAAAGCGATCTCGTCTGCCACCGTCTCCGCGAAGAGCAACGCGCTGGGGTTCTGGGGCACGTAGCCCACGTGCGCCACGATCTCTTCCGGGCGAGCCTGGCGGGCGTCCAGGCCTGCCACCTGCAGGCGCCCCTGCTGCGGCCGCAAGAGACCCACCAGGCACTTGAGCAGCGTAGTCTTGCCCGCCCCGTTGCGCCCCATGAGGGCCACCACCTCGCCGACGCGAGCCTGGAACGACAGCCCCTGCAGCGCTGGTGTGCCGTTGTACGCGTACCACAAGTCGTCAGCCTGCAGGGCGAGCGGCGACGCTGTCTCCAGTGGCTGGCCGTTCCCGTTGGCCGGCCGCAGGTCCAGCGTGCTGGCCCAAGGCCGCGCCTCTTTGACCGTCAGCGGCAGGGGCGACCAGCCCAGCCGGACTCCCAGCTCCACCAAAGGGGGGAGCGCCTCCATGGCTGGCAGCACTTGGCGCGGCTCACCGACCAGCAGGGACGCGCCGCGGCGGGCCAGGTAGACCAGCTTGTCGGCGTACTGCGCCACCCGCTCCAGGCGGTGCCCCGACAGGAGGACGGTCAGGCCCAGGTCGAGGTTCAGGTGGCGGAGGAGGGTGAGCACCTCGTCGGCCGCCTGGGGGTCTAGCTGGGACGTCGGCTCGTCCAGCACAAGCACTCGCGGCTGCAGCGTCAGCACGGCGGCGATAGCCACCCGCTGCCGCTCGCCCCCGGAGAGGGTGGAGATGCGCCGGCCCCGCAGGTGGGCGATGCCCAGCTGATCCAGAGCCTCCTCCACCCGCCGACGCATGGTGGGCAGGGGCACGCCATGGTTCTCCATGGCGAAAGCCAGCTCATCCTCCACTGTCTCCACCACGAACTGCGCCTCGGGATCCTGCTGCACGAAGCCCACCACCGAACTCATGCGATGGGGGCCTTGCGCCACCGGGTCGCGCCCAAACACGGAGACCTGCCCGGCCACACGCCCGCCGCTGAAGTACGGCACCAGGCCGTTCAGGCAGCGCAGCAAGGTGGACTTCCCTGACCCAGACGGGCCAGCCACCAGCACGAACTCACCTTCCTGCACGTGCAGGGAGACGCCGTCCAAAGCCGGCAGTTCGCTCTCGGGATACCAGTAGCGCACGTCGGAAAGATGGATCACCCCACCGCCTCCCCCGCCGCCGGACCCCACAGGGCTTCCACTACCGCCGGCGCGGCCAGAAGAACGGCCGCCGCGCCGGCCAGCGGGTCGAAGGTCGGCCAGAGCGAACCAGGTG